>NZ_JBJTDY010000072.1:0-8361 GCF_046092605.1 Rhabdaerophilum sp.
GCCTACGGCACCGAGGCCGGGCACGCGATCGTCTACGAGATCACCAGGGTCGTGGGCTGCGGCTGGGAATGCCACAAGGTCTCCGCGCGGCTGGACGTATCCAGGGACGGCGTGAAGAAGACGATCAGCATGGTGACCGCAGGCGGCATGTGATCGCTGGCCCGATCACGCCAGCAAGGGGAAGCGACGGCGGGAAGATGGTGCCCAGGGCCGGAATCGAACCAGCGACACTGCGATTTTCAGTCGCATGCTCTACCAACTGAGCTACCCGGGCGACCTTGCCGGCGACGCCCTGAAAGAGTCACCGTGCAGTTTGCGGGTTCTAGGAAAAGCAGGCGGGCCTGTCCAGCCCCAATCGCGCGGCGGGTGAAAGAAATCCGCCAGCGCGCTTCCGTCAGCTGCGACGCGCGAGCAGGCTCGGATCGGACCGGAACTGCGGTGCGAGAAGCGGGCCTTCGATGCGGAAGGCGAAGAACTCGCTTGGCAGGGGCGGCTGGTCCTCCCGCCGGCGCAGAATGATCGAAAGGTCATTCCGCTGGGCAGGAAGATCGATCGCGCCTTCCAGCTGGCCTGACATGCGCGGCGCCATCAGCGTGGCGCCGACCGGCTCCACGCGCCCCTGGCGCATGGCGAAATGGATCGAGACCTGATCGAAGGGCGTCCGCCCGCCCAGCGCGGCCACGAGAGCCGCCTCCGGCCGGGCATCCCCGGCGCGGGTCATGAGGCGGTTTGCGTCAATGCCGAGAACCTGGCCACCGCGCATTTCGAGGCTGCCCGTGCCGGCGAGATTCGTGGTGATCTCGGCGATGCTTTCGCCGCTCGACTCGGCCTGCAGAACGAGATGGGCCGGACCCCGCAGGCGCGTGATCCCGAAGGCCTGCTCGAAGACCGTCTCGGCCTCCACCTTGTCAGCGACCAATTGCAAGCGAACATCCTGCATGCCGCGCTCGCGGCGCACCACCGAGAGGCGCGCCTTCACCGTCCCCCCGGCATAGCGGGCATCGTTGATGGCGAATTCCGCGCGGTCGCGCCGGGTGAGGATCGACAGGGCCGCGTTCTCGAGCGCGACCTTGCCGAGCCGGAAGGCCTTGGTGGAGAGGCGGATATCGAGGTCGATCGCCGGGGCCGGGTTCACGTCGAAATCGCGGTGCGACCACGTGCCATCCGTCGTGCGCAGCCGCTGGAGCGAGGCCGAAGCCGCCGTCCCATCGACGAGATCGCCCGCGAGCGTCGCCGAGATGTTCCAGCGCCCGGCATTCTCGCGGATCGCGGCAATGCCTGTCAGTGCGCCATCGGCCCGGCGGATGGACAGGGCTTCGAGGCCGCCGCCCCGCGGGTCCATGGCCAGTGAGCCGGTGATGCGGGTCGGCTGATCTGCGGTGCCATCCGCGCGGCTCAGCGTGATGCCAACCAACCGCTCGAAATCGTTCTGGATGCTGGCATCCACATTGCCCTGCAGGCTCAGGTCCGGCTTGCGCCTGAGTGTTCCGCTAAAGCTCGCCCGCGACCCGAAGCCGGACAGATGGATGGAGGCCGATTGCGCGGCACCGCCCTGCAGGGCACGCCTGGTCGGCAACGAGGCCGAAATCTCGACCGGCCGGTTAGGGGTGTCGCGACGGGCGGTGAAATCGATCCGGCCCGCATTTGCGCGGTAGCGCAGCCGCGCATTCACCGGTTCCAGCAGCAGGCGCTGCGGATCGCCCTCGATCCCCACGGCCACCCGCGCGCCGTCAAGCGTGATCCGGGCGCCCGAAAGCTGGTTCAGCCCCGAGAAACTGCCCGTGACGGCCTCCAGAAGCCCCGTAAGGCCACGCGGCGAGGCATAGATCGCGGTGAGGTCGGAGGAGGGGAGCCGCACGAAGGCGTTCTGCAGGGTGAGATCCGGCACATCCACTGAACCATCGATGAGATCCATCAGGTGAAGGCGCAGGATTCCGCGCGTCGCGGTGATGCGCAGGCCCATCTCGCGCCGCTCGAAGGCAATGTCCTCGATAATGATCTGCGGACGCGGCCAGTAGCGCAATTCGGCCTTGCCGATCCGCACCGTGCCGCCGGTCTCGCGTTCGAGCTTGGCGCTGAGTTGCGCCGGCACGGCGGAAAAGTCGCGCGTGAGCAGCAGACCCAGGATGAGAACGCTGAAACCCGCCCCAAGCACGGCGAGCCCCGTAGCCAGAACCGCCAGGATGCGCCGGAGGGGCAACCTGGCCGCCGCGCGCTTCAATGTCGCGAGCGGATCGCCGCTGCCGGTCTCCGGGCCTGCCGGGGGAAGGGGTGGCGCTTCACGAATGGCCATGTCTCCTGCCCTCGGGCTCCGTCGCGCGCAGGCAGAGCCGGTCAACAAAAACGACAACGGGCGAGAGGCCCTCGCCCGTCGCGAATTCTCATGCAGATTAGCGGATCGCCGCCGGCGAGGAAAGCCGGGTGTTGCGGCTTTCTCACAGTGCGGAGATGTATTCCGCTTCGGTCTTCGAGCGGAGTTCGTCTTCGGTGACGTCCGGTGCCAGCTCGATCAGTTTCATCGGGTTCTTGCCGGACCGGTCGATCTCGAAGACGGCGAGATCGGTGATCACCATATCCACCACGCCCGCGCCGGTCAGAGGCAGCGTGCAGCGCTTCAGGAGCTTGGATTCGCCCTTGGCCTCATGTTCCATCACCACGACGACCTTCTGCACGCCGGCGACGAGGTCCATCGCGCCGCCCATGCCTTTCACCATCTTGCCGGGGATCATCCAGTTGGCGAGGTCGCCATTCTGGGCCACCTGCATGGCACCGAGGATCGAGAGGTCGATATGCCCGCCGCGGATCATGGCGAAGCTGTCGGCCGAGGAGAAATACGAGGTGATCGGCAATTCCGTCACCGTCTGCTTGCCGGCATTGATGAGGTCCGGGTCTTCCTCGCCCTCATAGGGGAAGGGACCCATGCCCATCATGCCGTTCTCGCCCTGCAGCGCCACCGAGATACCCTCGGGGATGAAGTTCGACACAAGGGTGGGGATGCCGATGCCGAGATTGACGTAGAAGCCGTCCTTCAGCTCCTTCGCGGCGCGTGCGGCCATTTCTTCGCGGGACCAAGCCATTGTTTCTGCTCCCGATTTTTCAGTGCGAGGGCGTGGGATGAGGGCGGGTGGTGCGGTTCTCGATGCGCTTGGGCGCATCTGGTACATGCACGATCCGTTTCACAAAGATGCCCGGCGTGTGGATCTGGTCCGGGTCGAGTTCGCCGGCGGGGAAGAGATGTTCGACCTCGGCGATCGTCACGGTCGCGGCGGTTGCCATCATCGGATTGAAGTTTCGTGCGGTCTTCCGATAGATCAGGTTGCCCTCGGTATCGCCCTTCCAGGCATGCACCAGCGCGACATCGGCCCAAAGGCCTGTCTCCATGATGTATCTGCGGCCGGCGAAGCGCGGGGAATCGGGGAATTCCTTCACCTCCTTGCCCTCCGCAATCACCGTGCCATAGCCTGTCGCGGTGTAGAAGGCGGGGATGCCCGCGCCGCCCGCGCGGATGCGCTCGGCCAGCGTGCCCTGCGGGTTGAATTCAAGCTCGAGCTCGCCAGCGAGAAATTGCTGGGCGAAGATCTTGTTCTCGCCGACATAGGACGAGATCATCTTCCGGATCTGCCGCGTCTCCAGCAGCTTGCCGAGATGGATGCCATCCACGCCCGCATTGTTCGAGATGACGGTGAGCCCCTTCACGCCCGATTCCCGGATGGCCTCGACCAGCGTTTCGGCGACGCCGCAGAGGCCGAAGCCTCCGGCCATGATGACCATGTCGTCCTGGAGGATACCGGCAAGCGCCGACTTCGCATCCTTGTAGACCTTTCGCGAGGAAGGGCTCCCCATCGTGAACACCCCTTGTATCGGCGGCGCTTCCAGCCGCTCATGCGTTGACGGTGCGCCCCGGCGATTGCCAAAGCCCGGAAGACTCTGCTCTTATCGACTTTGGTGCGGCGCGGAAAGAGGGGCTTTCCGATGAATCTTGCCGAGACCGAAAACAGAATGTCAGGTGCGTCGGCTCAGAAGCAGGGCCGCCATCGCGCTGATGGCGACGATCAGCAGCGAATCAACCGCGCCATGCTCGAACAGCCCGGCTGAAGCCTTCGAATAGGCGCGCGTCGCCAGCGTTTCGAAATTGAGCGGGCGCAGGAGCAGCGTCGCCGGCAGCTCTTTCACCGTATCGATGAAGACGAGCAGCGCACCAAGCTTCAGCCCCGGCGCGATGGCCGGACGATGGATGCGCCAGGCGAGCGCCATGTCGCCGAGGCCGTGAATGCGCGCCACCGCATCGACATTGGTCGGCAACCGTGCGAGCGCGAGGTTCGCCTGTGTCGTTCCGATGCCGAGGAAGCGCGCGGCGAGAGCATAGAGCATCGCCGCGCTGGAACCGATGAAGAGAAATGGCAGCCCCAGCCGCGCCACGCCCCCATCGATCAGCCCGATCACGGGCATCATCGCCAGGACGAGAACGGTCGCCGGCGTCGCATAACCCAGCATCGCGATGGTTCCGAGGCGCGAAAAACCTCCGCTCGTCCGTTGTGCAATGGCGATGATCGCGCCGGTCGCCACCACGATCAGGCTGACGGCAAGGCCCAGCGCGAGGGTCGAGGCCAGTGCGGCGAGCAGTTCCGAATCCATCCGCTGCGCACCAAGATAGGCAAGCGCGCGACCGCCGAGATGAAGCGCCGGCAGCGCGAAGCCGAACAGGACGGGCAGGGCGCAGAACAGCGTCGCCGCCAGCGCCGCAAGGCCGGCAAGCGGAACGCGGCGGGGCTCGGTCGTGTGATCCTTCGCCTGCCGCTGGCTTTCGCCCGTGCGGGCACGGGGGTCGATCATCAGCAGGGCCGCAACCAGCAGCACCATCAATCCCGCGAGCCGGGCCGCGCCGGCCATGTCGTTCCGGTTGATCGAGAGA
Source organism: Rhabdaerophilum sp. (assembly GCF_046092605.1). Lineage (NCBI taxonomy): Bacteria > Pseudomonadati > Pseudomonadota > Alphaproteobacteria > Hyphomicrobiales > Rhabdaerophilaceae > Rhabdaerophilum > Rhabdaerophilum sp. The sequence continues at coordinate 4,913 of NZ_JBJTDY010000072.1, forward strand.
TCGCGGATCACCGCCGAGAGGCTCGATACCCCGAGATATTCCACCGCCCCGAGATCATTCAGCGCCTCGAGCAGGGCCAGCACGCCGCCGGCCAGAACCGCCGGCTTCGCGATGGGCAGGCCAATGCGGAAGAACAGCCCCGCGCCGCTGGCGCCGAGCAGGCGGGCGGCCTCGATGACATTGCGCCCGGTGCGCGAGAACAGGATGCGGCAGGGAATATAGACGTAGGGTAGTAGCACGAGGCCGAGAATGGCAACCGCGCCGGGCAGGCTGCGCAGATCCGGCAGCCATGGTCCGCCGCCCGGTCTCGGCCCGAACAGCGCGCGCAGCATGCCCTGCACGGGGCCGAAGAAGTCGAAAAGGTCCACCGCCACATAGGCCGCGAGATAGGTGGGGAAGGCGAGCGGCAGCACGAGCCCGATTTCCAGCCAGCGCCGGCCGGGGAATTCATGCACCGAGACGAGCCAGGCGGTGGAAACGCCGAGAATGCCGGTGACCAGCGCCACGCCGAGCAGCAGCTGGAAGGTCTCCTTCACGGCATGCATCTGGGTGGGTGAAAGCGCGAACGGGTTGGCCGCGCCCGGCTGGGCCATGCGCGAGAGCAGGCCAAGCCCCGGCGCAACGACAAGAGCGGCGAGCACGAGGCCCGCCGCTGCCAGAAGAATGCCGTGTCGCCGCAGAAGGCTGGTCAATCCGGCCTCAGCTTTGCGGTCCGAGGTTGAAGCCCACCTTGTCCACCAGTTCGGACGCCGCCTTGCGGTTCTTCCCGATGGTTTCCAGCGGTGTCGTGTCGGCCTTCAGCGCCCCCAGCGACTTCAGGAAGTCATTCGGCTCGATGCCGGCGAGCACCGGATATTCATGGTTCTGCTCGGCATAGATCGCCTGCGCGGCCGGGCTCAACAGCCATTCGACAAGCCGCTGCGCATTGGCCTTGTTCTTTGCGTGCTTCGCGAAGACCACGCCCGAGATGTTCACATGCGTGCCGCCGCCGTCCCTGAAGGTCGGGAGAATGACGCGCACCGCCTCCGCCCAGGCCTTCTGCGCCGGGTCCTTCGCCATCAGGCCCATGTAATAGGTGTTGGCCGGGCCGATATCGCAGAGGCCGGCCGCGATATCCTTCGCCACGTCGCGGTCACCACCCGAGGGCCTCTTCGCGAGATTGGCGCGCACGCCCTTCAGCCATTCTTCGGCGCCCGCTTCGCCGTTATGGGCGATGAGGGCGGAGATCAGCGAGGTGTTGTAGGGATGCAGGCCGTCGCGTGAGCAGACGCGGCCCCTGAAGCGCGGGCTCGCGAGATCCTCATAGGTGAGGGTCGCATCCTTCACGCGGTCCCTCGAAACATAATAGGCGCGGGCGCGCAACGAAACCGCCCACCAGCCGTTATCCGTGCCGCGCAAGTGGGGCGGCACCGCGTTCTCGAGCGCCGGGCTCGCGACAGGCTGCGTCACGCCCAGCGCGATCGCCTGGTTCAGGGTCGCGACATCGACCGAGAGCAGCAGGTCGGCCGGGCTGCGCTCGCCCTCGGACTGCATGCGCTCGGCGAGGCCGCTCGCGGCAAAGACGACATTCACCTTCACGCCGGTCTCGGCGGTGAACCGGTCGAGAAGCGGCTTGATGAGGCCCGGCTCGCGATGTGTGTAGAGGTTCACTTCGCCTTGCGCGAAAGCGGGGGCGGCAAAAGCCAATGCGAGAAGCGCCGGAAGGATGGGGCGTCGGGTCAGGCGGATCATGTGCAATCTCCATCGTCAGCGGGTTCAAGGCCCGAGGATGCGACGGGCAGGTGCCCGTTGGCACTTCCGATTTCTATGGGAATGGTGTGGGCGTCAACCGGAAAACGCAAGCATTCCATAAACTTATAGGAATTCTAAACTGCGCGACTGAGCCTTCCGTGGCAAAAAATGAAAAAGGCGCCATGATTTGGGGCACCTTTTTGGGACAGTTCCAAACTGGGGAATTTCGGCCTCAGTTCATGGCGATGAGACCCTGCCTTCGCCCCATCTGCCCTATCGGCTGCGGGCCGGGCTGGCGTGCTGTGCGCATCTCCTCGAAGCCCGTGCCGGTTCCCGGGAACTCGCTCACCCCGCCAATAGTGGTCTTCATCCCGGGCTGGATGATTTCCGTGGTCGGGCGCTGGCGCAGATTGGCATGCATCTCCACCCTCATCCTGCCGCGGAGCGAGGCAGCCTCCATGCCGCGGACGAGCTGGAGCTCCCCCGGGTTCTCCAATTGGCGCAGAGCATCCGAGAACTGGTTCTGCCTGAGCGGGAAGGTCGACGAGCCGTCGAAATGCCGCATCCCGTGGTGTGTCATGGTCAGGTCGCCCCGGCGCAGGGTGAAATCGGTCAACAGTGCCGAGGCCGGTTGGGTCGAACCCTTCGGCCGGCAGATGCAGGCCCGATCGTAACGTTCGCGATAGCGGAAGGCCGTCGGCAAAGCGGAATAATTCGCGCCACCGCGCGGGTGATAGGCCTCGGAGAAATCCCTTGCGCCGCGTGGCATTGTGAAGAGCGCGGTCTGCGCGCGGGGGCAGGCGATGCGGCAGGCCATTTCATGCGCGCCCTCGTCTCCGGTGCCGGCCCGGCCGATCGGGAAGGCGAAGCCGTCGCAAAGGCGCACGCAATAGTTGGTGGCAGCGTGGAGGCCGGGCTCCACGCCGCCGCCCTGGGCGCGGTTGCTGCGCGGCGGATGGGCGGCTTCGGCCGGCATGGGCTTCAGGCCCGTGAGCGCTTCACCGGGCAGGCTGCCCGCGCCGCCGGGCGATCCGGGCCGCTGCGCCGGCGCGTTGTTTCCAGAAGAGGAGGGGCTCTGGGTCTCCGGGCGCCAGAAGGGCAGCGACACGCGCCAATCGGCGATGGAGGATGCATGGGGCTCCACAGCCAGGCGGATCGGCTTGTTCAATCCCGTCAAGGTCTCCCGCAGGATCGGGGAATGGCCTGCCTGAATGAGAAGGATTCCGGTCGAAACGGCGATCACCGCTCCCAGAGCCAGGCTTGTCATGCCGGAGATGGACAATTTCCCTGCCACGCAGATCGGCCGATCCCGAAAATGCCCCAGCAACCGACGCCACGCCGCCATAGCCACAACTCCCCGAAACCCGGGCCAGATTCCATGCTTACCTGATTCTTAATGTGGGAAATGCGCGCGCGAAATCTGTATCGGAAGGGGACGGCCCGGCCTCGCACCTTCTGCCTGGGGTTCGCTTGTGCAAAAGCCTCAGCGGTTTCGCGAAGGCAGTGCTTGACCCTGCGGAAGCGAGCGTCTATGCGAGCGCTTCACGAAGTGCAGGGCTGATTGTCCGCGGCTTCGTCGGCAAGTGCTGTCCCGGGCGTTCTGCCCGCCAGCCTTGCTGGGGGATAGTTTAACGGTAGAACAGCGGACTCTGACTCCGTTAGTCTTGGTTCGAATCCAGGTCCCCCAGCCAAATCCCATTTTTCGCCGGAATGACGCC
>NZ_JBJTDY010000073.1:0-20806 GCF_046092605.1 Rhabdaerophilum sp.
GCGTATAGGGGTGGCGCGGCGCGCGGAACATCGCCTTGCTGTCGCTCACCTCCACAAGACGACCCAAATACATCACGCCGATGCGGTCGGCCATGTGACGGACCACCGCGAGGTTGTGCGAGATGAAGAGAGTAGTGAGCCCGAATTCCCTCTGCAGGTCGCGCATCAGGTTCAGGATCTGCGCCTGCACGCTCACATCCAGCGCGGAAGTGGGTTCGTCGCAGACGATGAATTCCGCGCTCGAGGCGAGCGCGCGGGCAATAGCGATGCGCGGCCGCTGCCCGCCGGAGAATTCATGCGGAAACTTCTTCCCATCATCGGGGTGCAGACCCACCAGCGTGAGAAGCTCACCCACGCGCGCCTCCACCGCCTCGCCCTTCAGCAGGCCGAAAGCATGAATCGGCTCGGCGATGATGCGCGCCACGCGCCAGCGCGGGTGGAGGCTGGCGTAAGGGTCCTGGAAGATCATCTGGATACGCTTGCGCAGGGCCTGCCGCGCGGCGCTGTCCTTCACATCCGTCATCGAGACGCCGTCAATCGTCACGGTGCCGGAGGTCACGGGCAGAAGCCCCACCGCCATGCGCGCGACCGTGGATTTGCCTGAACCGGATTCGCCCACGAGCGCGAAGGTCTCGCCCTTGCGGATATCGAGGCTCACGCCATCGACCGCCTTGAGATAGGCTTTCGGCAGGTTTTCGAGCACGCGGTTCAACCACGGCCGTGATACGTCGAAGACACGCTTCAGGTCGCGGATCTGGATGAAAGGCGCGGGTTCCAGAGCGGCGGCGGCCTGGCTCTTCTCGGAAACAGCCTTCATGGCGTGCCTCCGGCTCTCGGCGCATAGAGATGGCAGGCGACGAGATGCCCCGGCATCAGGTTCTCGCGCTCAGACGTCGCTGCATCTGGCTCGATCGGCTCAGGCTTCTCCACACGGCAGCGATCGAACACGTGGCTGCAACGCGGGTTGAAGGCGCAGCCCGGCGGAATGCGCGTGAGGCGCGGCATGGAGCCGGGGATCTGCGTGAGGCGATCGGCCTCGTTTTCGAGTGTCGGGATCGCCCCCATCAGGCCTTTCGCATAGGGGTGGAGCGGGTGCTTCACCACGTCGCGCACCGGGCCGATCTCGGCGATGCGCCCGGCATACATCACCGCCACGCGATCCGCCGTTTCGGCGATCACGCCCATATCATGCGTCACCAGCATCACCGCCGTGCCGCGCTCATGGCAGAGGCGCCTGATGAGCGCGATGATCTGCGCCTGCACGGAAACGTCGAGCGCGGTTGTGGGCTCGTCCGCCACGATGAAATCCGGCTCGGCCGAGAGAGCAAGCGCGATCACCACGCGCTGGCGCATGCCGCCGGAGAATTCATGCGGATAGCCATCGATCCGCTTTTCCGGCGCGGGGATGCCCACCTCGGCGAGCAACCCGATGGCCCGTTCTCGCGCTGCGCGCGGCGAAAGATCGGTATGCGTGCGGATGGTCTCGATCAGCTGCTCGCCTACCCGGTAGAGCGGGTTCAGCGAGGTCAGCGGGTCCTGGAAGATCATCGCGATCTTCCGGCCGCGGATGCGGCGCATCTCCTCGGGCGGCAGGTTGTCGATGCGCTTGCCGTGCAGCAGGATTTCCCCGCCCGCGATGCGGCCCGGCGGCTCGATCAGCCCGATGATGGCCGAGCCGGTGACGCTCTTGCCCGCGCCGCTCTCGCCCACGACGCCCAGCACCTCGCCACGGGCGATATCGAAGGAGACGCCGTCGATCGCGCGGAGCACACCGCGTCGCGTGGCGAATTCCACGCGCAGGTTTCGGACGGAGATCACCGGCTCACTCATGACATATGCTCGGAAGAATTGCGCATCGTCCGGGCGCAGGTCCGGAGGCCATTTCTGCTGATGATGCGCATCACTCACCTCAGCTTCGGGTTCAGCGCGTCGCGCAGCCAGTCGCCCAGCAGGTTCACGGCCAAGACGAGAATGGCGAGCGTGGCACCCGGGAAGGCGACGATCCACCAATCGCCGGAGAAGAGATACTTGTTGCCGATGGAGATCAGCGTGCCGAGCGAGGGCTGCGTCGGCGGCAGGCCCACGCCCAGGAACGAGAGCGTCGCCTCGGTGATGATGGCAAGCCCGAGATTGATGGTGAGGATCACCAGCACCGGGCCGATCACGTTCGGCAGCACGTGGCGGATCATGATGACCGGCGTGGGAATGCCCACAAGGCGCGCGGCGGCCACGTAATCCTTGTTCTTCTCCACCATGGTGGAGCCGCGGATGGTGCGCGCATATTGCACCCAGAAGCTCAACCCGATCGAGATCACCAGCACGGGAATGGCCGTCGTCTCGCGGCTCATGCCTCGGAACAGGCCCTGCGCCACGCCATCGATGAGCAGAGCGATGAGGATGGCCGGGAAGGTGAGCTGCACATCGGCGACACGCATGATGATGGCATCGACACGCCCCCCCATATAGCCTGCGAGCAACCCGAGCGTGATACCGATGCTGGCTGCCAGCAGCACGCCGAGCCCGCCCACGGCGAGGCTGACGCGCAGGCCGTAGAGGATGGCCGAATACATGTCGCGGCCCTGGTCATCCGTGCCGATGATGAAGCGCGGATCGCCGCCCTGCTGCCAGACCGGCGGGATCGAGGCATCGGAGAGGAACACGGTCGCGGGGTCGAAAGGATTGGTCGGCGCGATCCACGGCGCGAAGGCCGCGCCGATGCAGCAGGCAAGCACGATCGCCGCCGCGATCATCGTCATCCAGGACGAGCGGAAGCTTGCATAGATGTCGGAATCCGAAAGGGGCGCGACGAGGCCGCTCTGGCCACCCGCCACCAGGCCCTTCACCTCTTCCGGGGTCGGATTTGGCATCTTGAAGGCCCCTCAGGTTCTCATCGAGACGCGCAGGCGCGGATCGACGAAGCCATAAGCGAGGTCGACCATGAGGTTGATGGTCACGAACAGGAAGCCGATCAGCATCAGATAGGCCGCCATGATGGGGATATCGACGTTCTGAACGGCCTTGAGGAACAGAAGCCCCATGCCCGGCCAGTTGAACACCGTCTCGGTAATGATGGCGAAAGCGATGATGGAGCCGAGTTGCAGGCCGGCAATGGTGATGACCGGGATCAGCGTGTTCTTCAGTGCATGGCCGAAATGGATGGCGCGCGTGCGCAAGCCGCGGGCCTTGGCGAACTTGATGTAATCCGTGCGCATCACTTCCATCATCTCGGCGCGCACGAGCCGCATGATCAGCGTCATCTGGAACAGGCCGAGCGTGATCGCGGGCAGAACCAGCGCCTTCAGACCCGAGATGGTCAGCAGGCCAGTCGTCCACCAGTCGCCGATCTTCACCACCTGCCCGCGCCCGTTGGAGGGCAGCCAGCCGAGAATGACCGCGAAGAGATAGATCAGCAGGATGCCGATCAGGAAGGTCGGCAGGGAGACGCCGATGAGGCTCACCGCCTGGAACAGCCGCGCGAGCCAGCTGTCGCGCCGCAGCGCGCAATAGACCCCCATCACCCCCCCCACGACGAGGGCGAAGAGTGCCGCCGTCAGCGCCAGCTCGAGCGTCGCCGGCGCGCGCTCGGCGAGCAGCTTCGTCACGGGCATGCGAAACTGGTAGGAAACGCCGAAATCGAAATGCAGGGCATTCCAGAGGAAGCGGCCGAACTGCACGAGAGTCGGGTCGTTCAGGCCCAGCGATGCGCGCAGACGCTCCACCTCGGCCTGCGGCGTATCCACGCCGACCATCTGGTTCACCGGGTCGCCCACGAACCGGAACATGACGAAGGCGATCAGCGCAACCGAGACCATGACGGCAATCGATTGCAGGATGCGCCGGATGACGAACGCCAACATGCTCAATACCCGCAAAAGGAAAGGGCCGCGCGGGATGCGCGGCCCTCCCGGGAGAGACCGGTTACTTCTTGGTGGCCCAGTAGAGCAGCACCGAGTTATCGGCACGCTGCGTCAGCTGGACATCGCGCGAGACACCCCAGGCGAGCGCCTGCTGGTGCAGCGGCACATAGGCGAATTCCTTCGTCGTGATGTCGAAGGCCTGCTTGATCATCTGATCGCGCTTGGCATTGTCGCTCTCGACGAGGATCTTGTCGGTGAGCGCGTCGACTTCCTTGTTGCAATAGCCGCCGAGATTGGACTCGCCCCGCGGCGAACCTTCAGCACGGCAGCCATGAATGTCGAACAGCACATTGTGGCTGTCGAACGTGCCCGGCGTCCAGCCGAGCAGGTAGAAGGAAGTCTTGTAGCCGCCCGACTTCAGCACCTTGGCGAAATACTGCGCCTTGGGCTGGGCGTTAAGGTTCACCTTCACGCCGATGCGCGCGAGCATGCCCACCACCGCCTGGCAGATCTGTCCATCATTCACGTAGCGGTCGTTCGGGCAATCCATTCCGACCTCGAAACCGTTCGGATAGCCAGCATCGGCCAGGAGCTTCTTCGCGGCATCCGGATCGAATTTCGGGCTCTGGTAAGCCTTGGAGAACGCGAAAAGCTCTGGCGCGATCATGAGGGCCGATGGCGTGGAGAGCCCGCGCATGACGCGCGCCTTGATGGTCTCCTTGTCGACGGCCATGTTGAAGGCCTGGCGCACGCGGGCATCCTTGAAGGGGTTCTTGCCCTTCACGTTGGATTCGAGCAGCTCGTCGCGGATCTGGTCATAGCCGAGGAAGATCGTGCGCAGTTCGGGGCCGGCGAGCACGCGGGCCTTGTCCGAACCGTTGACGCGCTGGATATCCTGGATCGGCACCGGCTCGATCACGTCCACTTCACCCGAGAGAAGCGCGGCGACGCGGGTCGCATCATTCGGAATCGGGGTGAAGATGATCTCGTCGAGATTGTGCTCCTTCTTGCCCCACCAATTCGCATTGGCCTTGAAGACCGTGCGCACGCCCGGCTGGTGGCTGTCGATGCGGAAGGGGCCCGTGCCATTCGCGTTGAGCGCGATATGGCTCGGCGTCGTGGCCGAAGCCGGGGTCGGGGCCGCCGAGTTGTTGGCCTCCGCCCACTTCTTCGAGACGATGTACCACGTGTCCCACTGCGCGATCATGATCGGATTGGGACTCTCAAGTTCCACCTCGACCGTATGATCGTCGATCTTCGTGAATTTCGCGCCCTTGGGCACGCGGGTCTGGAAGTTCGACCCCTGCGCGCGAACGCGATCGGCCGAGAAGATCACGTCATCGGCGGTGAAGGGCTCGCCATTGTGGAACTTCACGTCCCTGCGCAGGTGGAAGCGCCATTTCTTCGCACCGTCGAGGGTCTCCCAGCGCTCGGCGAGGCCCGGCCCGATGGCAAGGTTCTTGCCGCGCGCGGTCAGGCCTTCATAGACATGGCCGAGATGCGCGTTCGTGGTGGTCTCGTTCAGCGTATACGGGTCCAGCGACTTCAGATCACCCTGGTTCGCGTAGCGGAGGGTAACGGCCCCGGCCGGGGATACCGCCATCTGCAATGCCAGCGCGGTGCCGGCTGCCAGCAGCCATTTACGGATAGACATCTTGCTCTCCCTGTTCTCGAGCCCCCTTTTTTCGCGGCGGAGGCTCCTGATCGAATTTCAAGTCGATTCCTCCGCGCTCGCAAAATCAAGCCAAAACGGAACCGTTCTCCGGAAATTCCCCTTGAGGCTAGCGCGCGACTTGACATGAGAAAAGAGAACAAAGTTCATTTTGGCATTCTGGAAAGGAATACGGAATGCCGCGCCGCAAGCTGCCGCCCTTGAATGCCCTCGCGATTTTCGAGGAGGTGGCCGTCCGCCGCTCGTGTTCGGAGGCCGCCTTGCATCTGGGCCTCACCCAGAGCGCGGTGAGCAAGCAGGTTCAGGCGATGGAGCGTTTCATCGGCGCGCCGCTCTTTTCGCGCGCCAAGGGGGGCCTGGTTCCCAATGCGGTGGGCGGCCGGCTTCTCTCGGATGTCCAGCCAATTCTCGATGCCATGGAGCGCATCCTGAACCGCGCGATGCAGGAGAAGAGCAACCGGCGCGTCGTGATCCTCCGCACCCTTGCCACGATTTCCGACCGCTGGCTGCTGCCGCGCCTGCGTGGATTCATCGAGGCCCATCCGGAAATCGAAATCCAGTTCTCCACCTTCCTGCTCAATTCGGAATATGATCGCGGCGGCGCGGAGGTGGAGATCCGTTTCGGCTCCGGCCCATGGCTCGATGCCGATGCGACGCCGATCACCGGGCGGCATGTGGTGCTGATCGCCCCGCCCGATACGCCGCCGGATTGCCCCCTGCCCGAATTGCTGAAGAAACCGCTTTTCGTTCATGCCCAGGCCCGTGATGCCTTCGCGGAATTCTACACGGCCATGGGGCTGGAAGCGCCGACGCACTGGCCATCGGGTTCCACCTTCGATGTCTACCAGGTGCTGGTGAAGGCCGTGACGGTGGGGCTCGGTGTCGGCCTCGTGCCGCGTTGCCTCGTGGAGGAAGAGCTCGCGACAGGTGCGGTGGTGAATCCCAATGGCTACGGCTTCCAGAGCCGCCTCTGCTACCAGCTTCTCGTTCCGCATCAGGCCCGGCCGCTGAGCCAGGCGGCGCAAGCGCTGCATGACTGGATTCTCGGCCAGGCCGAGCCGGATGTCGCCTCCCTGCGCCCTGGCCCGATCCCCGTGCTGCCGATCGGCACGGCCTGACGCTTTTCCCTTGGCGGAAGGCAAGGGCCCCGCTAGCAAGCGCGCATGGCTCCTCCTCTTTTGCAACTCGCGGGCATCGGCCTCACCTTTGGCGGCACGGCCCTGCTCGAAAGCGCGGATCTCTCCGTGGAAGCCGGCGAACGCATCTGCCTCGTGGGGCGGAACGGCTCGGGCAAATCCACCCTGCTGAAGATCGCGGCGGGCCTCGTCGAGGCTGATTCCGGCACGCGCTTCGTGCAACCCGGCGCCACCATGCGCTACCTGCCCCAGGAGCCGGATTTCTCGGGCTTCGCGACCATCGAGGAGGCCGTACTGGCGGGCCTTGGCCCCGGCGACGATGCTCACGCCGCGCGCACACTGATCGAAGCCCTCGGCCTCGATGGCGCAAAACCGCCCGTGCCGCTCTCCGGCGGCGAGACGCGTCGCGTCGCGCTGGCGCAGACGCTGGCGCCCGATCCCGACATCCTGATGCTCGACGAGCCGACGAACCATCTCGACCTGCCCGCCATCGAATGGCTGGAAGCCGAATTGAAATCGCGCAGAGGCGCGCTCATCCTCATCAGCCATGACCGGCGGTTCCTGACGAACCTCACGCGCGCGACCGTGTGGCTCGATCGCGGCAAGACGCAGCGGCTCAACGAGGGCTTCGCGAGCTTCGAGGCGTGGCGCGACAAGATCCTCGTCGAGGAGGAAGAGGCCCAGCACAAGCTCGGCCGGAAGATCGCCGACGAGGAGCATTGGCTTCGCTATGGCGTCACCGCGCGAAGGAAGCGCAATATCCGTCGCCTCGAAGGCCTGCGGGCCTTGCGGCGCGAGAAGCGTGATTATCGCGGCGTGCAGGGCAAGGCCGAGATCGAGGCGGCGGAAGCGGAGAAATCTGGCACGCTGGTGATCGAGGCCAGGGGCCTTGCCAAGGCCTATGGAGAGCGCGTGCTGGTTCGGGACTTTTCGATCCGCATCCATCGCGGGGATCGCATCGGGCTTGTCGGGGCGAACGGTTCTGGCAAGACCACGCTCGTCAACCTGCTGACTGGCAAGCTGAAACCGGATTCCGGCACCCTGCGCCATGGCGCGCGGCTCGAACTCGCCTCCCTCGAACAGAACCGCGACAGCCTCGACCCGAACTCTTCCGTCGCGGATATCCTCACCGGTGGCGGCTCGGACCAGGTGATGGTCGGCGGCAAGCCGCGCCATGTCATAGGCTACATGAAGGACTTCCTGTTCCGCCCCGAGCAGGCACGCACGCCCCTGCGCGTGCTCTCGGGCGGCGAGCGCGCCCGGCTGATGCTCGCGCGCGCCCTCGCCCTGCCCTCGAACCTGCTGGTGCTCGACGAACCCACCAACGATCTCGACCTCGAAACCATGGATGTGCTGCAGGATCTGCTGGCCGATTATTCCGGCACGGTGATCCTCATCAGCCATGATCGCGATTTCGTGGATCGGGTGGTCGATCGGGTCATTGTGCCGGGCGGCAATGGTCGCTGGGTCATCCATGCCGGAGGCTATTCCGACCTGCCGCCCGATGCCCTGCCCTCGACACCCCGGCGAGAAGCCGACATGCGCGTGAAGGCTGCATTCCCCGCCACCGAGGCTCCAAGGGCCGCAGCAAAGCGCAAGCTGAGCTTCCAGGAGAAGCACCAGCTCGAAACGCTTCCCGCTGCCATGGAAAAGATCCGCAGCGTCATCGCGAAGCTCGAGGCGAGGCTCGCCGATCCGCAACTCTACAACCGAGATCCCAAGACCTTCGCCGATGCCACAGCCCTGCTCGACAAGGCGCAGACGGAATTGGCGGGCCTGGAAAATCGCTGGCTGGAACTGGAGATCTTGCGGGAGGAACTGGGCGGCTAGAGCATCCGCCCGCCGAGTGGATACCGGTTGGCGGAAAAAGCGGATGCGACAACAAGAAGAGTGAGCGCCAGATCTGATTCAATCAGATCGGAGTCCGCTCCAGCCCGCCTTCAGCCAGCGTGAGATTCCCTGCGCGGCCGCGTTCCCCGTGGCGAAAGTGGCCTGCAGCAGGTAGCCGCCGGTCGGCGCATCCCAATCGAGCATCTCGCCCGCCACAAAGGTGCCGGGCAAAGCCTTGAGCATGAAATCCGGCGTCAGCGCCTCGAAAGGCACGCCGCCGGCGGTGGAGATCGCGCGATCCAGTCCCGCCAAGCCGGTGATCGGCACAGGGCAGGCCTTGATGCGGCGCGCGAGACCCTGCGGGCCCTCATCCGCGAGTTTCCTGCCCTCGCGCAAAGCCGCCTCATGCAGGAGGCCGACCTGCGCCGCAGAGAGGCCCGCGCCCTTGCGCAGGCGGTTCGCGAGACTGTCACCCTTCCGCCCCTCGGAAAGCCGGCCCAGCAGCGCGGAGGGCGTCAGATCAGGCCGGAAATCGAGCATCAGCGTCACCGGCACCTTCGCGAGCGCCACACGAATGGCGACGGAAAGCGCATAGATCGCCCCACCCTCGATGCCCTTCGCGGTGACGACCGCCTCGCCGATCACGCCCGTCATACCGATCGCGAAATCCGTGCGCTTCAGCGGCTCGCCCGCGCGCTCGCGCATCTTGTCCGACCAATCACAGAGAACGCCGACATTGGAGGCGGTGAGCGGGGCCACCGCCACGCCCTTCGCAGCCAGCAGCTTCGCCCAGCCACCATCCGAACCGAGGCGCGGCCAGCTCGCGCCACCCAGGGCGAGCAAGGTTGCATCCGCCATCACGACAACCGGGCCGGAGGGCGTGGCGAAGCGCAAGGCTCCCGTTTCGTCCCAGCCCTGCCAATCATGGCGCAGCTTGACCTCCACACCCCTTGCATCCAGCCGGCCGAGCCAGGCGCGCAACATCGGCGAGGCCTTCATCGCCTCGGGAAAGATGCGGCCGCTGGTGCCGATATAGGTGCGCTGGCCGAGTTCGGCCGCAAAATCGCGCAAAGCATCCGGCGGGAAGGCGCGGATGGCCCGCTCCAGCGCCTCGGGGCAATCGGGGTAGCGGGCGAGAAATCGCTCCAGCGGCTCGGAATGGGTGAGGTTCAGCCCACCCCGGCCCGCCATCAGGAACTTGCGTCCGGGAGAGGGCATGCGGTCGAACAGCGTCACGGCATGGCCGGCGGTGGCGAGACGGTCAGCCGCGAAAAGCCCGGCCGGGCCGCCGCCGATAATGGCGATCCGGGGCATGGCCAGCCTCAGCTATGCGCGCCGTAGCGGGCGAAGGCGTTCGCCACCTGATCATAGACGCCGCGCTTGAAGGGCACGATCAGCGCCGGCAGGTTCTCGAGGCGATCCCATCGCCAATCCGCGAATTCCGGCCGATGGGTGCCACCGCCCGGTGCCTGCACGTTGATTTCGCTCTCGGCGCCGGTGAAGCGGAAGGCGAACCACTTCTGCGTCTGCCCCCGATAGCGCCCCTTCAGCGCGCGGCCCATCACCTCAAGCGGGAGATCGTAGCGATACCATTCCGGCGCCTCGGCCATCAGCTCGACCGAGCGGACATTGGTTTCCTCGTAGAGTTCACGCAAGGCCGCCTGCAAAGGCTCCTCGCCGGGGTCGATGCCGCCCTGTGGCATCTGCCAGGCGTAGCCGCCTTCATGCGCAGCGCCGATCTTGTCCACGCGGCGCTTGCCCACGAAAACGAGCCCCGCCGGATTGAACAGGGCCACTCCGACGCAGGCGCGATAGGGCAGATGGGTGATGTCCCTGACCATGGCGTTTTTCTTCTTGTTTTTCTTTTTGGCCTTCACAGGCACAAAATCAATGCGGGAAAAGACCGTGGCCATGGCTTTTCTCCCCTTTTTCATCAAATCAGGGCGCGCGCGCTTCCAGAATGGCGCTCAGGGGCGCAATCACGATGTTGCGGCGGGCGAGATCCGCTTCCCAGCTGATCAGCGTTTCGATATTGGCGGAAAGGGCCGGCACGGTGATGATCGCACGCCCCTGGCGCTGGGCCAGCCCCTCGGCCTCCTCGAGCATCGCCGCGAGCGGACGGGCAGACCCAGTCGCGTCCATGGTGCGATCGGCCTGCAGCACGGGAAGGTTCAGGCGCTTGCCGATATCCGGGGCCATGCTGCGCGGCGTGGTCCCGTCATCCAGGAACAGCAGGCCGCGACGACCGATCTCGTCGAGCACGGGCTGCAGCGCACCGGGCGTCGAGAGCAGCCTGCCACCCATGTAGTTCATCAATCCGATATAGCCGGGAAAGCGTGTCATCAGCCAATGAAGGCGGTCGATATTCTCCTTGCTCGATCCGCCGGCCCGAAGAGTATGCGGACCGGGATCGCTGTCCGGGAAGTCGAAGGGTTCCATCGGAATCTGCAGCAGGACCTCGTGCCCGTCGCGACGCGCGCGAAACACCTGCGATTCGAGGTCGCGGCCATAGGGCGCAAAGGCGAGCGTGAAATCGCCGGGAAGCCGGGTGACGGCATCGGATGTGGAGCGGGCGCTGACGCCGACGCCGGTGAGAACCACGGCGATTCGCGGCTTCGCGGTGTCGGCGAAGGGGCGTGCATAGAATTGGCGCGGCAGGGTGCCGTCTTCGCCCACCTTCGGCAGGAGACCGAGCGGGATGCGCTCGGTCAGGCGGGGTGCCGGAGCCGCGGAAAGCGAAACGGGGTTGGATTCCGCGCGCGGCGCATCCGGCACGCGAATGACGGCAGCGCCAGGCACCTGCCCGCCATTCTGCCGCACCACGCGCACGCCGCTCTCGGTCTCGACCTGTGCGGCGCTGGCACGGCTCCCCTCCGGCCTGGACGAGACGGGCTCGTCGGCGCGCGCGCGGGGGCTATCCCCGATTGCGCTCCGATCACGCTCGATCGGCACCACGGCGACAGGCAGGCCAGAGCGCCGGCTCGATTGCAAGGCGGCATAGGCGAGGAACAGGGCAATGCCGAACGAGACGATGGCCAGCAGCACCCGCGGCACGGAAAAACCCTTCGGCTTTCCGGCCACCTTCGGCTTCATGCCGAGCGGTGTTGCGAGGCTGTCAATCGCCATGAGACTCCCGTCCACACTCCCCGCGCAGCGGGGCGCAGGCTTGCTTCCATCGCAAGTGGTAAAGAGCCGTGATTAATGTTGGTTTAAAAGGCCGGTCCTTCAGGCGAGAATTCTGCCACAAAACGAGAAGAAGGCCGACTTTCGACAAGCCGGCCTCTCCTTGTTCCCCTTGTTCCCCTGGCTCCCCTGGCTGCCAGCGCGGATCAGGGCATCAGTTCTTCTTCTCGGCGGGCTTGCCCATATTGGCGCGCGCTTCGGGCTTGGCCTGCTTCGGCGTGACCGTGACCCCCTCGCCCGGGTTCTCGCGCGAAACCTCGCCGCGCAGGTACTTCGTGGCCCAGAGGATCTGCGTGTCCTTCGAGCGATCCGTCGGCACATAGCCCGACGAGCCGCCCTGCTCTTCCTCGTTGACCTTGATGTGGCCGCGCATCGCGCTCTCGCCCTTGATCTCGTAGCGGGCGCGTTCGGCTTCCGGCACATCCTGCTGGACGATGAAGTCGGGCGTGATGCCCTTGCCCTGGATCGAGCGGCCCGACGGCGTGTAATAGAGCTGCGTCGTGAGCTTCAGCGCGGAGTTGCCGCGCATCTGGAAGATCGACTGCACCGAGCCCTTGCCGAAGGACCGTGTGCCGACGATCGTCGCGCGCTCCTGGTCCTGCAAGGCGCCGGCCACGATCTCCGAAGCCGACGCCGAACCACCATTGATGAGCACCACCACCTTCTTGCCGTTGGTGATGTCACCGGGCTTGGCGAGCGCGCGGCTCGTCTGGTCGCTGGTCTTGCCGCGGGTCGAGACGATCTCGCCGCCTTCGAGGAAGCTATCCGCCACGAAGATCGCCTGATCGAGCAGACCGCCCGGATTGTTGCGCAGATCGAGTATGAAGCCCTTGAGCTTGTCCGCGCCGATCTCGTTGGTCAGCCGGGTGATCTCCTTCCTCAGGCCCTCGTTGGTCTGCTCGTTGAAGGAGCCGATGCGCAGATAGCCGATATCGTCGCCTTCCTTCTGGGCCCGGACGACCGGCGGGCGGATGATGTCGCGCACGATGGTGACATCCACCACGTCCCGCTTGTTCCGAAGGATCTTCAGCTTCACCTCGGTGCCGCGCGGCCCCTTCATCTTGTCGACGGCCTGGCTCAGGGTGAGGCCCTGGACCTGCTCCTCGTTGATATGGGTGATGAGGTCGTTGGCCTGGATGCCCGCCTTCGCGGCCGGCGATTCATCGAATGGCGTCACGACCCTCACGAGGCCCTCCTCCATCTGCACCTCGATTCCGAGGCCGCCGAACTCGCCGCGGGTCTGCTGCTGCATCTCGAGGTTGGATTTCTGGTCGAGGAAGCTCGAATGCGGATCAAGCGACTGGACCATCCCGTTGATGGCCGCCTCGATCAGCTTGGCCTCGTCGGGCCTGTCCACGTAATCGGAGCGGATCTTGTCGAAGACTTCGCCGAAAAGCGTGAGGCGGCGATAGGTATCCGACGCCGCCGCATTCGCCGAAATGCTGAACCGCACCTCGTCGATTGCCACGAGCGCGATCGCGCCCAGTGCAGCGCCGGAGAGGAAGAGAGGAATTTTGCGCATCATCCGCGGGCCTTTTCGGCTGAATGGGGAAGCCACCAGGGGGCCGGATCAACCGGAGCTCCATCTTTCCGGAACTCAACGTAAAGCGCCGGTCGTGAAGAAGCAACATGATCACCCGGCTGTATGGCAGGAGAAAGG
The DNA here is from genome assembly GCF_046092605.1 of Rhabdaerophilum sp. Taxonomy (NCBI): domain Bacteria; kingdom Pseudomonadati; phylum Pseudomonadota; class Alphaproteobacteria; order Hyphomicrobiales; family Rhabdaerophilaceae; genus Rhabdaerophilum; species Rhabdaerophilum sp. The sequence goes on from NZ_JBJTDY010000073.1 coordinate 13,339, forward strand.
CCAAGATTGCCCAAGGGTTCACCTGCGAGAACAAATTGCCCGATCTCGACCGAAAGACCACCCAGCCCCGCCATCACAATATGGTGACCGGCACCCACATTGAGGATGACCAGCTGGCCATAACCCCGGTAGGGACCGGCGAAATGCACCCATCCATCGGCCGGCGCAACCACGGTCGCATCACGGATCGACTGGATCGTGATGCCCCTTTCCGTGCCGCCCACCGCGTCCGGCTGCCCGAACTGGCGGATGATGCTGCCCGATACCGGCATCGGCACCTGCCCGCGCATCTCCGCGAAAGGTCGCCGTGGCTGCAGGCGAGTGCCGGCCGGCGCGTTGGCCTGGAGGCTCGCGACACGCTCGGTGCCGCGGACCGGCGGAGGCGCTCGGCGCGCGAATTCGACGGCCTGCGGCGAACCCACGATCTCGTTCTCGCTGCGGGCGATCAGATCGCGCAGGGAACGGGCTTCGCGGGACAGGTTTGCGATCTTCTGCCTTTCGGCATCAAGCTGCGTGCGGTTGAAACCGATCTGCCGCTGGCGGCTGTCGATCAGCTCCGCGAGACGCGTGCGCTCGGCCGCGACCTGGTCGCGCTCCAGGGCAAGACGTTGGCGGGTCTCAGCGGCCTTGCGTCGCAGATCCGCAAGACTTTTCAAATCCGTGACCAGCGCCAGCGCTTCCTCGCGCAGTTCCGGCACCACCGCGCCGAGAAGGATCGCCGCGCGCATCGAGGAGAGCACATCCTCCGGCGCGACCAGCAAGGCCGGCGGCGCGCGCCGGCCGATGCGCTGCATCGCCGCCAGCACTTCCACCGTCACCTTCTCGCGCGCGATGAGTGAGAGGCGCAGCGCGCTTTCCCGCGCGGTGATGGTTTCGAGCCGGCTCTCCGCCTCGGCCATCCGGTCTTCGGCCGCTCGCACCTTGCGCGCGACATCGACGAGTTGCCCGCGCAAGGCCTGCGCCTCGTTCGAGAGGTTCTCGATTTCATATCCCAGCCGCTTCTGCTCGAAGGTGGAACGCTCGATCTCGCGCTCGACCCCCCGAAGCCTGTCCAATCCCAGCGGCGTTTCGCCCGCCGGTTTCTCGGGCACCTGCGCATGGGCCATCGGCAGCAGCGCCAGGAGGAGCGCGCAAGCAGGCGTGATGCGATGCCGAATCAGGCGCATTCCGGCTCCTCTCCCCAACCGGCTTCCATCATGCCCGGTGATAGGGGTGACCGGCAAGAATCGTCGCGGCCCGGTAGAGTTGCTCGGCCACGAGCACGCGCACGAGCTGATGCGGCAGGGTCATCCGCCCGAAGGACAGGGCAAGATCGGCCTGCTGGACAAGCGGGCGCGCGAGCCCATCCGCCCCGCCAATGACAAGAGCCAGCCCGGCGCGATTTTCGGCGCGCCAATCCCCGATGCGGCGCGCGAAGGTTGCGCTGTCGATGCTCTGGCCGCGCTCATCGAAAACCACGCGCGCGCAGCCATCGGGAATGGCGGCGGCGATGGCCAAGGCCTCTTCCGCCTTGCGATCCTCGTCGCGGCGCGCGGCACTTTCGGACAGCTCGACCACGCGGATGCCATCTAGCCCGAGCCCGCGCCCCAGCGGAGGGAAACGTTCGAGGTAGCGGTTCGCAAGTTCCCGCTCGGGCCCGGCCTTCATGCGTCCGATGGCCACGAGATCGAGCTTCACCGGCCGGTTCCCTCAGCGGGGGGCGGCGTTTCTGCGCGGGGTCGTCCGGGTCGCCGGCTTGCGGGCCGGCACCCGGCGCGCTTTTGGTGCATCGCCGGCGGATTCCGCCATCGCCTTGCGCGCACGCTTGGGCTTCTCGACCTCCTCGGCCGACGCGCCTTCCAGCGGGCGCCCCATGCCCCAGAGCTTCTCGAGATTGTAGAAGCCGCGCACCTCCGGCCGGAACAGGTGGACGATGACATCCCCCGCATCAATCAGCACCCAATCACAGACCGGCATGCCTTCGACGCGTGGCGAGGGCTGACCCATATCCTTGAGCGAAGACATGATGCGCTCGGCAATCGCGCCGACATGACGATCCGACCGGCCCGAAGCGACGATCATCGCATCGGCGATCGAGGTCTTGCCGGCCAGATCCAGGGTTACGATGTCTTCGGCCTTGGCATCATCGATGATGCCGTGCAGCGCCTGGACGAGTGCGGCAGGCGAAAGGGGCGCCGCGCGGCGCTCGGGGGCGGGCTTCAACCCGGCTTCAGGCTTCGTGGTCAGGGTTCCGTTCTCCGCTTGCGGCCAATCGGACGACGATCCGTCCATCCAATTCCTGCGCCGCCCCGCACCGAAATTCAAGCCGGAATTGCCTCAGGCGAACATGTTGAGCAGGCCGCCGCCTTCGGTCTGGCGCGTCTCGACGTCCTTCAGCACGAGGAACCGCTCGATGAGCCCCTTCACATATTTGCTGTCCTTCAATCTGCTCATGTCGAGCTTGCTCTCGATCATGACCTTCAGGCGGTCGATATTCGACGCGCTCACATAGGAGGGCAGGCTCAGCGCGGTCTTGGCGACATTGAACAGGACCGGATCGCCGAGGATCTCGTAGCCGTTCTTCACCTTGCCGATCTTGCGCTCGAAATAGAGAGCCTCTTCGAGGTTCGGGCTCAGCTGCGAAACCTGCTCGACATTGCGGGCCGACTGGTAACGCGCGATGATATCCGCCTGGAGCGACGCGCTCTTGAGCTTCTTCAGGCCGGATTTGAAGAAATCCATCGCCGCGTTGATCTCGCGGTAGCCCGGATTGGTCATGCGCTGCAGCAGGGCGCCGCTCGCCGTGGGGTCGTCCTTCAGGATCTGCTTGATGCGGGCCGGATACTGGATTTGATCGGCGAGATCATAGGATTGCAGGATGAAGCGCATCAGCCGGCCGTCCTTGAAGACGTCATCGACTTCCTGCAGGCGCGCCACCTTGTTCTTGAAATACTCGACTTCGCTCTGGACCGACTTGCTCTTTGCGAGCTTCGCGGTGCTGGCGGCCATGAAATCCGGGGTAAGCCGCCTGTAGACGGCAAAGGACGAAACAGACGCGCTCGACGCAAACATTCGACCAATCCTTGATCTTGAGCCCCTAGGCTGACAGACGTGGTTTAAGTTTCCCTTACCGTCTTTGCCCGCCTTCGCGCGGGTCGGGCGCTCAGTGCCTTGCCTGCGCTTTTTCGCGAAGCGCCGTGGAGGATTGCGGCGAGCATTTGCCATGCAGGAACAGCCATCGCGGAACTGCGAGGCGGGGCAGTATCCGCCCATCGCTCTCGTCGATGCGGAAGCGTGCGAGCATCCTTGCGGCGGGGCTCGATGCAGCCTTCAGCGTGGCGCCGGGCCGGTCGATGATCGCCATCGGCACAAGGCCGGCAATGTTCCGCCAGTTCTTCCAGCGATGGAAATCCGCGAGATTATCCGCGCCCATCAGCCAGACGAAATTCACCTGCGGCAGGCGTGAGCGCAGGAAGCGGATGGTCTGTTCAGTGTAGCGCGTGCCGATCTCGGCTTCGATACCGGTGACGACCATGCGCCGATCAGCCCCCACGAGATCGCGCACGAGAGCGATTCGATCGGCCTGCGAAGGCAGCTCGCTGTTGGATTTCAAAGGATTCCCCGGCGTGACGATCCACCAGACCTGATCGAGGCCGAGGCGCCGCAGGGCTGTCTCGGCCACGAGCCTGTGCCCCTCATGCGGCGGGTTGAACGACCCGCCGAACAGGCCGACCCCGAGGCCGGGAGAAGTGGGGGGGAGGAAGATCCGCACCGGTTACGGCCTTATCGTCCCCTCGCCTTTCACCACATATTTGAAGCTGGTGAGCTGTTCCACGCCCACGGGACCGCGCGCATGCATGCGCCCCGTGGCGATGCCGATTTCGGCGCCGAAGCCGAATTCCCCGCCATCCGCGAATTGCGTCGAGGCATTGTGCAGCACGATGGCGGAATCCACCTCCGCGAGAAAGCGGGCGGCAGCCGCATCATCCGCCGTGATGATCGCATCGGTGTGGTGCGAGCCGTAAGTCTCGACATGGCGGATGGCATCGTCGAGCCCTTCCACCACCTTCACGGCGATGATCCGATCGAGATATTCCGTGCTCCAATCCTCCTCCGAGGCCGGGGTGACGCGGGGATCGACGGCTTGCGCGGCTTCATCGCCGCGCACGGCGCAGTCCGAATCGAGAAGCGCCTTCACGAGGGGGGCGAGATGCGTGCCGGCACAAGCCTGATCGACGAGCAGCGTTTCCGCCGCGCCACAGACACCCGTGCGCCGGAGCTTGGAATTTAGCAGCACCTTTCGGGCCATCTCGAGATCGGCCTTCTCATGCACGTAGAGATGATTGTTGCCGTCGAGATGCGCGAAAACCGGCACGCGCGCCTCGGCCTGCACGCGCGCAACGAGGCTTTTCCCGCCACGCGGCACGATGACATCGATCGCGCCATCCAGCCCCGAAAGCATGAGTCCCACCGCCTCGCGATCCGCGACCGGCACGAGCTGGATCGCGCCATCCGGCATGCCTTTCGAGGCGAGCCCGGCCTGCATGGCCTTCACGAGTTCGATCGCCGAACGCAACGCCCCGGACCCGGTGCGCAGGATGACCGCATTGCCCGCCTTCAGGCACAGGGCGCCGGCATCGGCCGTGACATTCGGGCGGCTCTCGAAGATCACGCCGATCACGCCGAGGGGCGTGCGCACGCGGCTGATCTTCAGGCCGTTCGGACGCGTCCATTCCGCGGTCACCGCGCCCACGGGATCGGGCAGATCGGCGATATCCTCCACCGATTTCGCAATCCCCTCCACGCGCTCGGGCGTGAGGAGCAGCCGGTCGATGAAGGCCTCGTTCTGGCCGCTGCCGCGCGCCTCGTTCACATCCGCCGCATTCGCCTCGAGGATTGGCGGGAGAGCGGCGCGGATGGCGCGGGCTGAGGCGCGCAAGGCTTCGGCCTTGGCCTCCGGGCTCAACAGCATCAATTCGCGCGCGGCCGCGCGGGCCTTGCGCCCCAGGGCGAGCAGGTCGGCGCGCAGGCGCGTCTTGTCCGCGTAAAGGACCGTGAGGCTGTTGGCTCTCATGAGGATGTGCCCTCGCCGCTCATCACGAGATCGTCGCGATGGATGATTTCCTTAGCGCCTGCATAGCCCAGAACCGCCTCGATGTCGCGGGTCGATCGCCCGGCAATCTGCACGGCATCGACCGCATCATAGGCCACGAGACCGCGCGCGATCTCCCCGCCATCGATCGCACGGACCACGACACAATCGCCGCGGGTGAACGCCCCTTCCACACGCCGCACGCCCGCCGGCAGCAGGCTCTTGCCCGCACGCATGGCGCTCGCCGCGCCATCATCCACCGTCAGCGTCCCGCGCGGTTCGAGCGTGCCGCCGATCCAGCGCTTGCGGGCCGTGACGGGGGTCGATGACGACAGGAACCAGGTGCATCGCGCGCCTTCGCGCACCGCGCGGACGGGGTGAAGTTTCGTGCCATTGGCGATGAGCATGATGGCGCCGCCGGAGGTCGCGATCTTGCCTGCCTCGATCTTCGTCATCATGCCGCCGCGGGAGAGTTCCGAGGCCGCGCCGCCAGCCATCGCCTCGATCGCGGCAGTAATGCGCGGAACGATCGGCACGAACTCGGCCCTGGGGTCCTTCTGCGGCGGGGCGGTGAAGAGGCCGTCGATATCCGAGAGCAGGATCACGCAATCCGCCGAGGCCATGGTGCCCACGCGCGCCGCGAGCCGATCATTGTCACCGTAGCGGATCTCCTGGGTCGCGACCGTATCATTCTCGTTGATGACGGGGATCGCGCGGTGGCCGAGCAGCGTGCCGATGGTGGCACGGGCGTTGAGGTAGCGCCGGCGCTCCTCGGTATCGCCGTAGGTCAGAAGGATCTGCGCCGCCGTGATTCCATGCCCGGCGAGGCTCTCCGACCACGCTCTTGCGAGCGCGATCTGCCCTACGGCAGCGGCGGCTTGCGCTTCCTCAAGCTCCAGCGCGCGCTTTCCAAGCTTCAGCACGGCACGGCCCATGGCGATCGCGCCGGAAGACACGACAAGGATATCCGCCCCGGCCCTGTGCAGGTCTGCGATGTCATCCACAAGGGCTTTCAGCCAGGGCTCCTTCAACCCGCCCGATTTCTCGACCAGCAGCGAGGAGCCCACCTTGATGACAATGCGGCGGAAACTCAGCAAATCGGGGTTGTTCACGGCGCTTCTTCCAACACGACTGGGCCGGGTTGGGCCCGCGGCCGCTCCCGAATTCTGCAACGATGATCGAGCAAAGACCCGCTCACGGATTGTGGCCAGGGGGACCATCTGCTAGATAACCTTCCAAGCCATCTTTTGGCTAGAAGAGATCAGTTGAGGCCGATCATGAGTTGGGATTTCCTGCGCCTTCAACGCGACAGCAAGCCTGTGAATCCGACGTCGAATCCGTCTGGTAGCGCCCAGCAATCCAAGGCTGGCGAGGCGGACCCGAACGCTGCGGAAGTGCATCTGCTCAAGAACTTCGATGCGCGCGCCCTGGGTGCTGCCCGCGAGACCGTTCGGGCCAAGCTCGATGAATTCGAGAATTCGCTGCAGGCGCTCACCCAGCTGCCGGACCAGTTCCGGCAGGTGATGGCGCCCATCGAGAATGCCGTGAATTCCATGGCGTTGTTGCGCAATCGCCTCGAGGTCACGGAAGAGACGCTGAACAGCGAACAGCAGAAGGCCGGCAGCCTCGGGCTCGAATTGACGCGCGCCATGGCGGAACTCGAGCGGGTGCAATTCCAGCTCAAGGCCGAGGAAAGCGCCCATACGAGCCTGCGCGAGCGCTCAACCGCGATGGAAGCCAGCCTGAATGACCTGCGGCGCGAATATGCGGAAGTTTCAGCCAAGCTCAATCGGATCGAGCCCCTGCTGCGCGAGACGGCGGCCGCCCGTGACGCGGCGGAATTCGAACTCAGCACCCTGCGCGCCGACAAGTCGCAGGCCGATGACGAATTGCTGGTGCTGCGGCAGGAGCTTATCGATCTCCGCCAGGATCTGGCGACCCGGCAGAACACGCACAACGAACTCACCCTCACCAACCAGCGGAATCAGGAACGGCTGGAAGCGATGCAGGCCACGGTCGGCCAGCTCGAGGGCACCCTCGCTTCGGTCAACGACAAGCTCTCGAACATCGTTGCCGCCCTGCAGAAGGAGCGCAATACGTCGCGCCAGTTGCGCGCCGACAACGAGCAGCTGCTGAAGGAACGCGAGGAGACCAAGCTGCAATTCGATACGCAGCTTGAGGCTTCGCGCTCGCGCTACCAGTTTATCGAGACGATGCTGGAAGAATCCCGCGCGCGGTTCCACGAGGAAACCCGCCAGCTTTCCACCGCACGTCGGGAACGCGCCCAGCGTGATCGCGAAATTGGCCAGTTCACCCTGCAGATCGAGACGCTGCAGCGCGAAATGGCGGAGCTGCGCGGCCAGGCCAATTCGAGCGGCGAAGCGCTCGCCTCCACGA
>NZ_JBJTDY010000074.1:0-3884 GCF_046092605.1 Rhabdaerophilum sp.
CGGCAGCGCGACAACCGAGCGAGTGATGGAAACGATCTTCCCGCCCGAAAGCCCGCCGCTTGCGGCGTGGCGTCAAACACACGAATCGTAAGGCGGCAGCGCGACAACCGAGAGAGTGATGGAAACGATCTTCCCGCCTTACGAGCCCGAGCCGACGCCGCCGCAGCGGCGGTTCCGGCCCGTGCCGATCCGGATGCTGATTCCCAACCTCGTGACGCTTCTGGCGCTCGCGGCCGGTCTGACGGCGGTGAAGTTCGCGCTGGAAGGCCGGTTCGACATGGCCTCGATCTCCATCATGGTCGCCGCAGTGCTGGATGGGCTCGACGGGAGAATCGCCCGCGCCCTCGGCGGAACCTCACGCTTTGGCGCGGAGCTTGATTCGCTCGCGGATTTCGTGAGCTTTGGCTGCGCGCCCGCGCTCGTGCTCTACATGTGGGTGATGAAGGATGTGAAGACCGCGGGCTGGATCGCCGGGCTGGTTCTCGCCTTCGCGCAGGCCCTGCGCCTCGCGCGCTTCAACGTGATGATCGACAGCCCCGCGAAGCCGGAATGGCAGAAGGCGTTTGCGGTGGGCGTGCCCGCGCCTTCCGGCGCGATGATGGCGCTTCTGCCGCTCAACCTGCATCTTGCCGGGGTGCCGAGCTTTGCGGGCGAATCGATCTTCGTGATGATCTGGACTGTTCTCACCGGCATCCTCGCGGTGAGCTGGCTGCCGACCTTTTCCGGCAAGGGGCTGAAGACGCCGATTTCGCGCCAATGGGCGATTCCCCTGCTTCTTCTGGCGGGAATCGTGATTCTGCTGCTGGTGAGCCACCCTTTCGAGACGGTTTCCGCGCTCACGCTGGCCTATGTCGCCTGTCTTCCGGTTTCCGCGCGCGCCTACCTGCGGCGCAAGCGGCAGGATGAGGCGCCTCACCTCGCCAATCCCGGCTGAAATCGGCCGCAAGGGGGGCGGCCGGAAGGCCATTTGGCCCCCAGCGGGCGGGGCGTCCTTATCCTGCTCCCGGCCGCGCGAAGGCGGCAAATCTGCTAACAATTTCTTAAGGACTCACGCCTTTCGGGCCGATTGCCGGCCCGTGCCCCATGCCGGGCGTGGCGTTTGTGCAACATCGGTTTGAAAAGCCTTCCGCCGGGGCCTCTGACGGTGATTGCGCGGTTGAATGCAGGAGAAGGGTGAGTAAGGTGCGGCGTGCGACGGGAGGTTCTTGTCGCTGTCGCTTTTCATTGCCGGGGGGCCGGAAACGAAAAGCGTCGAATAGGGACACCAGGGTGAAGGCGGGCAACCGGCGACTTTCTGGAACTCCCGTGGTCTCGAAACTCTTTGGAGGTACACCATGAAGCTCGTGAAGAGCCTTCTCCTCGGTTCGGCAGCTGGCCTCGTTGCCGTTGCCGGCGCCTCGGCCGCCGATCTCGGCGTGAAGAAGCCGACGGCTGTTGAATATGTGAAGACCTGCCCGCAATACGGCGCCGGCTTCTTCGTTGTTCCGGGCACCACGTCGTGCCTGAAGCTGATCGGCCGCATCCGCGTTGAGGCTATCCAGAACATCCCGCTCGCCCGCACGTCGGATTCCAACTCGTTCCGTGTTCGCGGCTATGTCGGCTATGATCATCGCACGGCCACCGAATATGGCCTGCTACGCACCTATCTCCGCGGCTACCTGCAGCGTCAAAATGAAGTCGGTGGCGCTATTGGTGGCGTGAACGCGACCGCGGCCAACGCGGTTCTCGAATATGCCTTCATCCAGTTCGGCGGCCTCACCGTCGGCCGCATCACCCCGGTCTTCGAGCATGGCTATTCGAACCTCTTCAACGGTTCGGGCAGCTTCGGTGGCCATTCCGATATCTCCTACGTGAACTCGTTTGGCTACACCTTCCAGTTCGGCGGCGGCTTCTCGGGCACTATCGCCGTGGATTCGGCTCGCGAGCGTCAGGTTGCGATCCGCCTCGGCACCTATGCCGGTCAGACGATGCCGGACATCGTCGGCTCGCTTGATTATGCTGGCTCGTGGGGTGCCGTGAAGCTCGCCGGTGCGATCCACCAGATCCGCGCCCAGAGCACTGCCGGTGACATTGCGAGCTCCAAGTATGGCTTCGCGATCGGCCTCAACACCAAGATCAATCTCCCGATGATCTCGGCGGGTTCCAACATCTGGGGTAACGTCACCTATTCGGATGGCGCGACCTCGTATAGCGGCTTCGGCTCTTCTGCGAATATCGGCCGTCGTACCTACAACTTCGACGATGCCGGCTTCGCTGGTTCGTCGCTCCGCACGACGAAGGCCTGGGCCCTGCATGGTGGTCTGGAGATCTTCGCGGCTCCGACCATCCGCCTCGGCGTCTACGGTTCGTATGCCAACATCGACCCGACGGGCGCGGCGAACACCATCACGACCGGCTCCGTCTGGGGTCAGGCCGCGTGGCTTCCGACCTCGGGCTTCCTGATCGGTGCGGAAGTCGGCTATGTCTATGCTCGCGGTGGCGCGTCTGCCAACTCTGTTCCGACCGGCGGCGCCCCTGGCACCGTTTCCCGCTCGCAGAACCAGTGGGTTGGCCGCGTTCGCTTCCAGCGCGACTTCTAATCTCTGAAAAGAGGTTTGGAATTGGACCCGGGGTGAAAGCCCCGGGTTTTTTGTGCCTTGTCACCTGTGCGGTGGGCCGTTGTCCCGTTCCGCCGGCGTTCAGGCTGGTTGACGAAATCCTGAACCATGCCAGTTTCGCAAGCAGGCCACCTTTGGCGTGGCGCAGCGGCGCGTCTGTCGAGAGGTAAACGGGATGTCATCGCCCATCCGTTGGTTTTTCGGTCTGGTCCCGGTCTTCGTGCTGCTGATCGCAGCCGGATCGATGCGCCAATCCGGCATGGAGGCGGATCTGCGCGAGGGTGGCCGGAATGCGCTGAAGGCCGCGAAACTCGAATGGGCGAGTGTCACGCTGTCGGGCCGCGATGCGGTTCTCCGGGGCGAGGCCCCGGCGCCTGAGGCGCTTCCCGCTGCCATCGCCGCCGCCGGGCAAGTGGTGGGCATCCGCCTCGTCAACAACGCGATGACGCTGCTCCCGGAACAGAAGCCCTTCACGACCATGATTACGAGGGAAGTCGACCGCGTCGTGCTGGCCGGGATCATTCCGCCGGCGCCGTTTCGCGACATGCTGATGGAGGCGGCCCGCAAGGCGTTTCCCGGCCTTCCGATCGACGATCAACTCAAGGCTGCCCGTGGCGCATCCGCTTACTACATCAATCACCTGGAATTCGGGCTGAGGCAGCTGTCCCGGCTCGCGCAGGGCCAATTGAATCTCGCCGGCCAGACGCTCTCGCTCACGGGGCGCGCGGCCAATGGCGAGATTTCCGATGCCGTGCGTGCTGAGCTTCAGGCCCTTCCGGCGGGATTGGTGCTCGGCCGCGGGCTTGGCCGCGGCGACATCACCTCGCCGGCGATCCGCCCCTATCTTTTCAATGCCGTCCGCGGCGAGCGTAACCTCACGCTCTCCGGTTTCGTGCCGGATGCGAGGGCTCGGGAGAATATTCTCGACCTTGCCAGGCGCTATTTCGAAGGCGACCAGGTGGTCGAGACCCTGCAGATCGGCTTGGGTGCGCCTGAGGGTTTTCTCGCCGCCGTGCAGGGGGGGCTGCAGGATCTCTCCCGCCTGATGCCCGGTGCCTCGCTGATCATGTCCGACCAGACGATTGCCTTGCGCGGGCTCGCGCCGCTCGAACCCGCGCGCGATCAGGTTCTCGCGGGGGTCCGTGGCCGCGTGCCCGCGAGCTTCGGCGTCACGCTCGACATCAACACGGCATCTCCGCCGCCGCTGATCCGGGTGGTCGGCGAGTGCAATTTCCTGTTCCGGGATTTGCTTTCCCGCGCGCGAATCCAGTTCGACACCGGCTCCTC
>NZ_JBJTDY010000075.1:0-15546 GCF_046092605.1 Rhabdaerophilum sp.
TTATATTTCTGTGTCTTACAAATTAAATCTACTCCAGCGTAGCGTCGATCTCTTATAGAAATAGGATTATTCTGGTGTGTTGTGCAGTTTTCTGTCCATTTTTCAAAAATTGTTTTAGCGTATTTTTCAAACCTAAGACCAATAATATTGGTTATTTTGCTCCGATAATTGTCAAGCGATACTAAATCGTAGTATATGCCTTCTGTTATCCGTAGTACCAAAAAATCCGGAATTGGGCATGAAAGCTGATCTCTGAAATGACCTAACTGAAGAACCGGTCGCCTCCGAAGTGTGGACTCTCTGTAGGCTATGTAATCGTGCCCGAGTGTTTGAGTTGATCTCGCAGCAGATTTTCTTGCGTCCAACTTGGCGGCGTCAAGGGCAGTTGCAATTATTTGAAGCGTTTTATTTTTGATGTGGTCTGAGATTTCTTTCGATTCAAAATTAAAATTCTGGGGTACGTATAGAGTTGACCTAAACAAGCTATAAAGATAAAATCCCAGTAGGAAGAAAGATTTGAGTTCTAAGCCATATGTTTTATAGAATATGTTCTGTATTTCGATATCATCATATATAAATCGATTTCTATAAAACTGGAATGTGTTCACGTACGTTCGTTGCCAAGCGAATTGTCTGTAGCCAATTCGCGTCATTTCGAAGAAAATATGCGATTTGTTCGCGGTTTTAGCGTATTGCTCATTTTCAATGTCACGAATAATGTTTATCAAGCACCGTATTGTTTCAAAATTCTGACAATTGGCGATTGTATATTTTCCTGTTCTATCTAAATTAGGCTTCGACTGCAGATAAAGGTTAGTTAGAGATTCCAACTCCCATGGGTGGATCGCAGAACTGTTATCAATTCGTTGATCCAACGCTTCGGGTGGGAAGTTTTCGAAGAAACCAGCCGCAGCTGTTTCGCCGGACTGAATGGCTCGCACTGACCATATCATTGCAAAGAAATCCGCAGGCGCCGCTCTTGAAAGAGTTTTCGAAAGTTTGCGCTTCAAAAAATCGAGCTTAGCGCTCATCCGATCACCTCGTCGGCACGGGCTTCTCGCCGCGATAATCATAGAACCCGCGCTTGGTCTTGCGGCCCAGCCAGCCGGCCTCGACATATTTCACCAGAAGCGGGCAGGGGCGGTATTTCGAATCCGCGAGGCCATCGTGCAAAACCTGCATGATGGAGAGGCAGGTATCGAGCCCGATGAAATCCGCGAGCTGCAGCGGGCCCATGGGGTGGTTCGCGCCCAGCCGCATCGCGGTGTCGATGGCCTCCACGCTGCCCACGCCCTCATAGAGCGTGTAGATCGCCTCGTTGATCATCGGCAGCAGGATGCGGTTGACGATGAAGGCCGGGAAATCCTCCGATACCGTCACCGTCTTCCCAAGGCTCGAGACGAATTCCAACGCGCGGGTATAGGTCTTGTCGTCCGTCGCGATCCCGCGGATCAGCTCCACGAGCTGCATCACCGGCACGGGGTTCATGAAATGGATGCCGATGAACTGCTCCGGCCGATCGGTCGAGGCCGCGAGCCGCGTGATGGAAATCGACGAGGTGTTCGAGGCGACAATCGCATCGGATTTGAGGTGCCGCGTCACGCTCGCGAAGATCTTGCGCTTCACCTCCTCGTTTTCCGTCGCGGCCTCGATCACGAGGTCGCAATCGGCGAGGTCGGCGGCCTCGTTCGCGGCGAGGATGCGCGCGAGAGCGCCCTGGCGGGCTTCTTCCGAAATCGTCGCCTTCGCCACCTGCCGGGCCATGTTGCCGTTGATGGTGGCGAGGCCGGATTGAATCCGCTCTTCGGAAACGTCATGCAGCATCACGCCATAGCCCGAGAGCGCCGCGACATGCGCGATGCCGCTGCCCATCTGCCCCGCGCCGATGATGCCGATCTTGCTGATGCCGCCTGCCATGATGGCCTCGTGTTCCGCTTCTTGAAAAATGCCAGTCGGGCCGGGAGTGTAAAGCTCCCGCGCGCATCCTCAAGGGGGCGAGGCCGAGATCGGCGACAGAGTTTCCTTTTTCTCCAGAAAAAAACGCATGTGAAGCGCGTGCCTCACATGCGTTGGTTCTTGTTTGCCAGCGAAGGGGAGAGGAAAATCCTCAGCCCAGTTCCTTCGTCAGTTCCGGGACGGCGGTGAAGAGATCCGCCACGAGGCCGTAATCCGCGACCTGGAAGATCGGTGCCTCGGCATCCTTGTTGATCGCCACGATCACCTTCGAGTCCTTCATGCCCGCGAGATGCTGGATCGCGCCCGAGATGCCGCAGGCGACGTAGAGCGCCGGCGCCACCACCTTGCCCGTCTGGCCGACCTGCCAGTCATTCGGGGCATAGCCCGCATCCACCGCCGCGCGGGAGGCACCCACGGCCGCGCCGAGTTTATCCGCCAGCGGCTCGATATAGGTCTTGAAGTTCTCGGCTGATGCCAGCGCGCGGCCGCCCGAGACCACGATCTTCGCGGAAGCGAGTTCGGGGCGATCCGACTTCGAGACCTCCTCCGAGACGAATTTCGAGCCGGGCGTCGCGCCGGGACCGGCCACCGTCTCAACCGCTGCCGAGCCACCCGCGCCGGCGGCCTGGAAGCTCGCCGTCATGATCGAGATGACCTTCTTCGCATCCTTCGATTTCACGGTCTGGATCGCGTTGCCCGCATAGATCGGCCGCTCGAAGGTGTCGGCGCCGAGCACCTTGGTCACACCCGAGATCACCTGCGCATCAAGCAAGGCCGCCACGCGCGGGGCGATGTTCTTGCCGTTGGCGGTCGCCGCAAAGACGATGGCGTCATAGCCGCCCGCGAGGCTCACGATCAGCGCCGAGATGGGCTCCGCGAGCTGGTGGGCATATTCCGCACCATCGGCATGGAGAACCTTGGCGACGCCGGCAATTCCCGCTGCGGCAGAAGCGGCGGTGCCTGCATTCTGGCCGGCCACGAGCACATGCACCGGACCGCCGAGCGCGCTCGCCGCGCTCACGGCCTTCAGGGTCGCCTCGTTGAGGGCGGCGTTGGAGTGTTCTGCGATTACAAGTGCGGCCATGTCAGATCACTCCCGCTTCATTCTTCAGCTTCTGAACGAGTTCGGCCACGGAGCCCACCTTTACGCCCGACTTGCGGGTCGCGGGCTCGGCGGTCTTCAGAACTTCGAGCCGCGGGCTGATATCGACGCCGAGAGCCTCCGGCGAGGTTTCATCCAGCGGCTTCTTCTTCGCCTTCATGATGTTCGGCAGCGAGGCATAACGCGGCTCGTTGAGGCGCAGATCGGTGGTGACGATCGCCGGCATGGAAAGCGCCACGGTCTGCAACCCGCCATCGACCTCGCGCATCACGTTCACGCCCTCGCCGGTGAGTTCCACCTTGGACGCGAAGGTGCCCTGCGGCCAGCCAAGCAACGCGCCGAGCATCTGCCCCGTGGCGTTCATGTCGTCGTCGATCGCCTGCTTGCCCATGATGACGAGTCCCGGCGCCTCGTTGCCGATCACCGCCTTCAGCAGCTTCGCCACGGCGAGGGGCTCGATGGTGGCATCGGCCTTCACGAGGATGCCGCGATCAGCCCCCATGGCGAGGCCCGTGCGGATCGTCTCCGCAGCGCCTGCAGGGCCGATCGAGACCAGCACGACTTCTGTCGCCTTGCCCGCTTCCCTGATGCGAAGGGCCTCCTCGACGGCAATCTCGTCAAAGGGGTTCATGCTCATCTTGACATTCGCGAGATCAACGCCGGAGCCATCCGGTTTCACGCGGATCTTCACATTGTAATCAACCACCCGCTTCACGGGCACCAGAATCTTCATGGCGAGGCCCTGCTTCCTCGCGGCCGGAAGGCCGCCCTGTTCCATCCCAAAGGACTGTTGTCAGCCTTCAGTTAGTTTACATATCAACTAATTTTACCCGCGATGCAAGATCGACCCTTTCAGCGCCCTTCCAGCCAGCGGCCGCGGTGGTATACCAAGCGCGACATCGTCTGTCACCCCGAACCAGGACGCATTTTGCCGGGTCTTTGGTCGGCCGGAAAGCGCGTTCAGGTTTTCTCGCCGCGCGTCAGGCCGGGCACCCACAGCACATCCCCGGCGCCATCCGCGTTTGTCACGCGGCCCAGCACGAAGAGCAGGTCCGAGAGGCGATTGATGTAGCGAAGCGCGGGCCCGCTCACCCTTTCGCCCTCCTTGCCGGCGAGTTGCACCATCATCCGCTCGGCGCGGCGCACGGTGGTCCGCGCGAGATGGAGATGGGCCGATGCGGGCGAACCACCCGGCAGGATGAAGCTCTTCAGCGGCTTCAGCCGGGCGTTCATCGCATCGATTTCCGCTTCCAGCCGCTCGACCTGGCTCTCGACGATCCGCAACGGCTCATAGCCGAGATCCTGTCCCGTATCGGGCGTACACAGATCCGCGCCGAGATCGAAGAGATCGTTCTGGATGCGCCCGAGGATCGCATCAACCTCTGGCTCGGTGGCGGTGTGCAACCGCGCGAGGCCGAGCGTCGCATTCGCCTCGTCCACCGCGCCATAGCTCTCGACGCGCAGATCGTGTTTCGGGACGCGGGAACCATCGCCGAGGCCCGTGGTGCCGTCGTCGCCGGTTTTCGTGTAGATGCGATTGAGTCTGACCATGTCCTTGCTTGTGGGGCTTTGCGCGCGGAATTCAAGCGAAAATCGTCAGTGGCGAAAGGCCGCCTCAGAACTGGTATCCCACGCGCATTCCCACATGCGTGAGCCCGCGATTGCGCGCGCAAAGGCCCCCGTTCGAGACATGCTCCACCGAGCCGAGCACGCTCCAGCCGCCGTCGAGCCGGTAGCCGAGGCCGATCGTTTCGCGGAAGAGCAGCCGGCAGCCGAGCGCCGCATGGCCGGGCCTGCTCGCGGAGCCGGTGTCGCCGTCATGCGCCGCCAGTCCGAGTCCCGCCTCCGCGAAGAGACCGCCGACAAGATCGACCTGCCAGATGAGGCCGGCATGCGCGAGGGAGGTGCGCCCCGCCATGTTCAGGATCGCGCCGACCTGCAGGCGAGGCACGAGACTCTGGAGATCTCCGGCCTTCTCTCGGCCGGGCAGGGCGAAGAGCACCTCTGCCGCAAGGCTCACCGAACCCTGTTCCTTGCCGGCGGCATCATGCGCGACGAGGCCGAGGCGCAATTCCGGCGCGCTCCATTCCTCCGCCTCGGTGGAGCAGGCGAAGAGCAGCGCGACAAGCAGGCTGGGGAGGGCACGCAACATCTGCATCATGATCCGCGCTCATGGTTAAAGGATCGGAAAAATGCCGCTCAGCCCTGCCTGAAGTAGAGAACGGTCATGATGGCGATGATCGCCACGAATTGCAGGATGATGCGCCAGCGCATCAATTGCTGCGAGCGGTTCGGTGAACCGCCCTTGAGCATGTTGTAGAGCCCGAGCAACAGAACCACGGCCACCGCCGCGATCGAGATATTCATCACGATGGTCATGTCGGACCCTCCAGCGCTTCCAGCCTTCTAGAGATACCGCCCGTCGCAGAAAAGGGGGGGGGGCTCCGAAAGCGTCGCGCCCTCAGGGTGCGGACGCTCCGTCAGCGCTGGCGAAGCAGGCGCTCGAGATATTCAAGCTCCTCGCGCGGGCGTTCGAATTCGCCGAGCCGCTTGCGGAGTTCGCGCAGCACGCGTTCGGCGCGCTCGCTGATCGAACCCTGCAGGGAATCGCGGTCCGGCACGTCGAAGCGGTTGCCGTCCTCCGCGTCACGGCGCTGGTTCGCCTGCGGGCGGCCCAGCGGATCGGTGCGGTTCTCGGCACGGCCACGCATGCCGGGGCCGGGTTCTCCGGGGCCTTCGCCCTCGCCCTCGCCGGGGTTCTCGCCCATCTGCTGCTGGAGCTGCTGCGCCATGCCTTGTGCCGCGCGGCCGAGACCGTCGAGCGCGCGCTGCTGGCCCTCGGTCGCCTGGCCGGGCTGGCCCTGGCCAAGCTGGCCCTCGGCATCGCCCATGCCCTGGTCGGCCTCGCCGAAGCCTTCGCCTTCCTGAAGCCCGCGTTCGCGCAAGCGCTCGCGCAATTGTTGCAGACGATCGCGCAGCGCCTGCTGCATGTCGCGAAGCTGTTGCTCGGTCATTTCGCCCTGTTCGCCACCTTGCTGGCCCTGTTGCCCCTGCTGGCGCTGGCCCTGCTGTCCGCGCTGATGCTGGCGCTGCTGCTGGCCCTGCCGGAAGGTGCGATCCCGAAGGTCGCGCTGCTCGCGCTGGAGCCGATCGAGTTCCTCGATCTGCCGCCCCAGTTCCTGCATGCGAGGATCGGCCTGCTGGCGCCGCGCGGAGCGGAGATTCTCCATCAGCTGGCGCAGTTCCTCCAGCATGCGGCGCGCCTCGGCCATGTTGCCGGAGCGGGCCATCTCCTCGATTCGCCGCAGCATCTCCTGCAGGTCGCGCTGGGTGAGGAAGCGTTCCGGGTTCACCGGCGAGCGATCCTGCGCGTTCTGGTCACGATCACGCAGGGCGCGCTCGGCGAATTCGCGCAGGAATTCCTCCATGGCGCGGCGCAATTCCTGCGTGAGGCGGCGGATTTCGTTCTGCGGCGCCTCGCGTTCGAGCGCCTCGCGAAAGCGCTGCTCGGCTTCGCGCAGGCGGCGCTCGGCTTCTGTCATGTCGCCATTCTCGAGGTAGAGCGCGACCTCCCAGAGGCGGTCGACCATCTCCTTCAGCGCGTCATCCCCTCGCGCCGAGCGCACGCCCTGCCTGAGGCTGTCAAGCATCAGGTATTCGCCGATATTCGGTGTGAAACGCTCCGGCTCGAAAAGCAGTGCATCGAGCGCGAACACCACATCCTGCTTGAAATCCGGCGCGAAGACGAGGTTGCGGCGCTGCTCCACCAAAGCGCGGGCGAGGGGATGCGAGAAGGGCTTCTGCGGAAGCCTCACCACCTTCGCTTCGCTCTCGGCCTTCTGGCCGATATCGTCCTCGACGCGGATGCGGATATTCACTTCCTCGCCCGCCCAGGGGTGTTCCTCGGTGGGAACAGCGATCTCGCCCTGTCCGAGGCGCAAGGGAAGGTCTGCGCGCGGCGGGGGATAGAGCGTGCGCGGCGTATGGCCCGGGCGCGGATTGGCCGCCCGCTCCATCACGACTTCGCCCTTGGCGATGCCGTAATCGTCGTCGAGCGTGAAGGCGAGGCGGATGCCGCCGGGGCTCTGCCGCTCGGGCGATGCGCTTTCCGCCCGCGCTTCGCTGAGATCGGCCGCCGGCGGGCGATCGGGGATCACCGCGATCGGAATCTGCGCGATCTCGCGCCCTCCGCGGATGATTTTCAGCAGGTCATTGCCCACCAGGGCGCGGCGAATGGTTTCCACGCCCGGCCGCGCATTCATCTGCGGAACGGGCTGGTCCGTGGGCAATCTTCGCTCTGTCACCGGTTCGAGGCCGGCGCCATGCTGCAGCGTGACATGCGCGGCCTCATCCGGCTTCGGGCCGGTGCCGCGCGTGGTGCGCACAATGAGGATCGAGCCGATCGGCGCGCGCACGGCCTCGCCGGGCTGGAGCGTCACCGTGCCCGTCAGGAAGATTGGCGGACGGCCGGTATAGGCCGGCGGATCGATCCACGCATCGAGCCGTGGTGGCACGGGCGGGGTCAGCGGTGTCGAGAAATCGAAGGCGGCGGCGAGGCGCGCCTGCCGCTCGTCCCCGGCCATGAAGGCGGCTGCGACGAGAGCGAGCGGTGCAACGAGGCGCAAGGCGAGCGGGTCGCGCCAGCGCAGGCGCGCATCGCCGGGCGTGGCCTCAAGACGGTCGAGCAGCGTCCGGGCGCGCGCCTGATGCGCCTCCCACACGGCCAGCGAAACCGGGTCCGTGCCGGGCGGCGGCGCATCCGCCAAAGTCGCCAGCGGGCGATGCATCTCGGGCCGCGAAAGATCGAGACGCTTTTCGACCTCGGCAATGCCGGGCAGCCGGAAACGCAGCAGCGGAACAGCGAGAATCGCAACGCCAATCGCGAAAGCGCCGGCGAGAACCGCGCGGCCCAGCGGCTCCAGCTGGGAGGGCCAGCCGGTCCAGGCGAGAGCGACGAAGAGCAGGATCAGCGAGAGCGGGCCGACGAGCAATGGCGCGATACGTTCCACCACAAGCGCGAGAGCCGTGTGGTGGAACCGCAGGCCAAGGGCCTGGCGCGAACCTTCCATGCCGCTGGCACGGGTCCGGTCGTCGCGCGATCGCTCATTCGGGTTTGGCATTGCCACTCCGTCACTCGCCCCCGGATCAGAAGCTAGCACGTTCGCGCGCTTTGGCCAGTGTTCAGGGCGTGGATCGGGATCGCTTTCCCGTGATCAACCGGCGCGCCATCAGGCGAGCCAGCTGGGCGCGCGATCCGTGCCGAGCAGTTCCTCGAAGGTCTGGCGCGGGCGAGTCACGGCGAAATCCTGATCCTTCACGAGCACTTCCGGCACCAGAAGGCGCTGGTTGTAGGTGGAGGACATCGAAGCCCCGTAGGCCCCGGCTGTCATGATCGCGATGAGATCGCCCGGCTTCAGTTCCGGTAGCTCGCGTTCCACCGCGAAGGTGTCGGATGATTCGCAGATCGGGCCGACCACGTCATAGGCGCGGATCGGCGCATCCGGCTTCCGGGTCACCGGCCAGATCTCGTGATGCGCCTCATACATCGCCGGGCGCACGAGATCGTTCATCGCGGCATCCACCACGAGGAAGGTGCGGTCGGCGCGCTCGTTGAGGTAGAGCACCCTGGTGAGAAGCAGGCCCGCATTGCCGGCGATGAGGCGACCCGGCTCGAAGCCGAGTTCCACATCGAGGCCGGCGGTCACCTCTCGCACCATCCTGCCATAGGCCTGAAGGCTGTCCGTGCCATAGGAGAAGGGGTAGCCGATCTCGTAAGGAACGCCGACGCCGCCGCCGAGATCCAGCCGGCTTGCCGGCAGGCCCTGCGCGGCGAGCTTCTCGATCATGCCGCGCATGCGGCGGAAGGCGGTTTCCAGCGCGCTGAAATCGAAGATCTGGCTGCCGATATGCACCGCGAGCCCCTTGATGGCCACCCCCGGCATGTTGGCCGCGCGGATGTAGAGCCGCTCGGCCTCGCTCCAGGAGACGCCGAACTTGTTTGCCGCCCCGCCGGTGGTGATCTTCGCGTGCCCGCCCGCCCCGATTTCCGGGTTGACGCGCAGCACGATCGCCTGCCGCCTGCCGCGCTGCTCCGCGATTTTCGAGAGCACTTCGAGTTCACCCTCGCTCTCGACATTCACCTGGTAGATCCCGGCCTCCACCGCGAAGGCGAGTTCCTCGGCGCTCTTGCCTACGCCCGAAAACACGATGCGGCCCGCCGGAATGCCTGCGGCCAGCGCCTTGCGGATCTCGCCTTCGGACACGGTATCCGCGCCCGCGCCCAGCTTCGCGAGCGTCATCAGCACGCCGAGATTGCCATTCGCCTTCACGGCATAGAAGACATGGCTCTTCTCGCCCACGGCCTCCTTGAAGACGCGATAATGCCGCTCCAGCGTGGCGCTGGAATAAACATAGACGGGCGTGCCGACCGCGCGGGCGATCGCGCCAAGGTCCACGCCCTCGGCGTGCAGCAAGCCGTTCCGATAATCGAAGTGATGCATGGGGGCTCCGGGGGGCTCCGGCGCGGGAAGACGCGCGCAATCCGAACGTCAATCGAGCAGGCGGTCGATGACGAGGTCGCGTTTCGGCGGCAGGATGGGCGTGCGCTTGTTGCGCAAGCCATCGCGGGGTGTGGCATCGGGGTCGGTGCCTTCGGCTGCGGTCGGGGCCGGGCCCGGCGGTGGTTCCAGCGGGCCGCGCCTGCCACAGGCCGTGAGCAGCATGCCCGCCGCCAGAGCCACCACGAGGATTTTCATTCGCGACGAAACGATCATTGTCGAAAGCCCAAGCTGAACCCTGCGCCTGCCTAACATGCGCGGCGGGGCGTGTCATGCCCGCCTCATGCCTCACTTCGCCAGCCGCGCCAGCCACTTCTTCGCCTGCGCGCGCACATTCGCCGGCGCGGTGCCGCCATAGCTCGTTCGGCTCTTCACGGAATTCGTGACGCCCAGCACATCGAAAATCGCGCCCGTGATGCGCGGTTCGACCGATTGCATCTCGCCCAGCGAGAGCTTCTCGAGGTCCACGCCCTTGGCGCTGGCGAGGCCCACGATGCGCCCCGTGGCGTGATGCGCCTCGCGGAACGGCATGTTGAGCACGCGCACCAGCCAATCCGCGAGGTCGGTCGCCGTGGCATAGCCCGAGGAGGCGGCCTTCTTCAGGCGTTTCGCATCGGGCTCCATGTCGCGAACCATGCCGGCGGTCGCGGCGATACAAAGTGCAATTGAATCAAGGGCAACGAAGGTCTGTTCCTTGTCCTCCTGCATGTCCTTGGCATAAGCGAGGGTCAGGCCCTTCATCACCGTGAGCAGGCCGATCAATGAACCGAAGATGCGGCCCGTCTTGGCGCGAACCAGCTCCGCCGCATCCGGGTTGCGCTTCTGCGGCATGATGGAGGAGCCGGTCGTGAACTTGTCCGAGAGCTTCACGAAGGCGAATTGCGCGCTGGTCCAGATCACGATCTCCTCGGCGAAGCGCGAGAGGTGCATCGCCAGGATGGAAACCGCTGCCAACGTCTCCAGCGCGAAATCCCGGTCCGAGACCGAATCGAGGCTGTTCGCGGTCGGCCGGTCGAAGCCCAGAGCCTTCGCCGTCCGTTCCCGGTCAATCGGGAACGAGGTTCCTGCCAGCGCCGCCGCACCCAGCGGGCATTCGTTCAGGCGGCGACGCGCATCGGCGAAACGGCCGCGATCGCGCGCCAGCATCTCGACATAGGCCATCAGATGATGGCCGAAGGTCACGGGCTGCGCGCTTTGCAGGTGGGTGAAGCCGGGCATCACCGTGCCGGCATGGGCCAGAGCCTTTTCGGCCAGCGCGAGTTGCAGATCCTTCAGCGCGGTGTCGATCATATCGATGGAATCGCGCACATAGAGGCGGAAATCGGTCGCGACCTGATCATTCCGAGAGCGCGCGGTGTGCAAACGCCCCGCGGGCGGGCCGATGATCTCGGCCAGTCGGGCCTCGACATTCATATGAATATCTTCGAGCGATGCCTTGAACGTGAAGGCCCCGGCATCGATTTCGGCCTTGACCTTCTTCAGCCCCTGGACGATCGCTTCGGCCGATTGCGCATCGATGATGCCCTGAGCACTCAGCATCTCGGCCTGCGCGATTGAGCCGCGGATATCCTGATCCGCCAGCCTCTTGTCGAACGAGATCGAAGCATTGATCTCCTGCATGATGGCGGCCGGGCCTTCCGCAAACCGCCCGCCCCACATTTCGTTGGCCATATCGAACCCTATCTGTCGATTTCCCGAGGTGCCCCGCCGATGACCGCCCCGATGCCCGCTCGATCCTTGCTGAAGGCTCTCGCCGGACCGCTGCTCATGGGAGCCATCTTGCTCGGCGCTTCGCTATATGCCTTCGGCGGGATCGACAAGCTGTTCAAGACAACTTCGCCGGATGTCGCGGCCTGCAGCGCAGCGCAACCCCTTGCAGCGGCACTGAAGCCGCTCGCGAAAGGTGAGGTCGCGGCTCTTCAAATCCCGAAAGAGCCCGCGCGCCTCATCGACCTCTCCTTCAGGATGCCGGATGGGCGCGACACCACGCTCTCGGCCTTTCGGGGCAAGGCGGTTCTGGTCAACCTCTGGGCGACCTGGTGCGCGCCGTGCCGGCATGAGATGCCCGCGCTCGATCGGCTTCAGCAGAAATTTGGGGGTGCGGATTTCGAGGTGGTCGCGATCAATATCGACACCCGCAATTTCGACAAGCCGAAGCAGTTCCTCGATGAGGTGGGTGTGAGGGCGCTGGCGCAATATGCCGACCCGACCGCGAAAATCTTCCAGGATTTGAAGGCCGCAGGCCGCGCCTTCGGCATGCCCACGACCATCCTGCTCGACAGGAATGGCTGTGAGCTCGCCACTCTCGCGGGGCCGGCGGAATGGTCCTCGCCCGATGCCTTCGCGTTTATCGGAAAGGCTCTGGGGCGCGCGCCATGATCAGAGGTCGAGGCTGAGGCTCACTTCCACCGCCTCGCCGACGCTGAGGCTTTCCGCCCTGCGGATTTCGGCCTTGATGGGCAGAAGATAGGCATTGCGCTTGGTGTCGGGAAAAATCGAGGTCTGCCAGCGGCTTTCGCCGATCGTCGCCGTCACGCGCACGCTGCCCCAGCCGCGGTTCTGACCCCCGCGGGGAACGGCCATGCGAATGACCTGGCTTTCATCCTCGGGCAGCGTGATGAAGTGCCACGCG
This sequence comes from Rhabdaerophilum sp., assembly GCF_046092605.1. Lineage (NCBI taxonomy): Bacteria > Pseudomonadati > Pseudomonadota > Alphaproteobacteria > Hyphomicrobiales > Rhabdaerophilaceae > Rhabdaerophilum > Rhabdaerophilum sp. The sequence goes on from NZ_JBJTDY010000075.1 coordinate 12,248, forward strand.
CCCTTGCCCTGCCACAGCCAGAGCGGCGCCGTGAAGCGGACGAGCATGAAAGACGGGCCTCAGCCCGCCTTCTTCACCGCGATGCCCTGATCGGCGAGCGCCTGCGCGAGTTCGCCCGACTGGAACATCTCGCGCACGATGTCGCAGCCGCCGATGAACTCGCCCTTGATGTAGAGCTGCGGAATGGTCGGCCAATTGGCGTAATCCTTGATGCCCTGGCGCAGCTCGGCATTGTCGAGCACGTTATGCGCCTTGTAGGGCGCGCCGACATAATCGAGGATCTGCACGACCTGGCCGGAAAACCCGCACATGGGGAATTGCGGCGTGCCCTTCATGAAGAGCACCACGTCGTTGGATTTCACTTCATTATCGATGAAGGCGTTGATTCCGGACATTTCTTTTCTCCTCACGCCGCTTCAAGGGCGGCGGATTTCGTTGAACTTACTTCGCCACCGTGGTGAGCGCCAGAGCGTGCAGCACGCCGCCCATATTGCCCTTCAGTGCGGTATAGACAAGCTGGTGCTGCTTCACCTTCGGCAGGCCCTTGAAGGCGGCGGAGGTGACGGTCGCGGCGTAATGGTCGCCATCGCCGGCGAGGTCGCGGATTTCCACCTCCGCATCCGGCAGAGCTTCCTTGATCATCGCCGCGATGTCATCGGCCTTCATGGGCATGGTTCTTGACCCTCATTCCGCTGCTTCCGCGCCCATATAGGCCGGCAGCCAGCCTTCATGCGCCTCGCGCAGTTCCTTCAGAGAGATGGGCAATTCGCCGGGCAGCGTCAACGTCTCGCCGCCGACAATCCCGACAAAGGTTGTCACGACCTCGAGGCTGTTGAGCTGGAATTCCAGCTCGGCCGCCTTCGCCATCGGGCAGGTGATGATGTAGCGCCCCTGATCCTCGCCGAAGAGCCAGGCATGGAGCGGCACATCCGCATCATGCGAGCCGATCGTGGCGCCGATATTGCCCGCCAGCGCCATTTCCGCGAGGGCCACGCCGATGCCGCCATCCGAGACATCATGCACTGCGGTGACGACACCGCTCTCGATCATCGCGCGCACGAGCCCGCCGTGATGCTTCTCAGCCTCGAGATCGACCGGGGGCGGCGCACCCTCCTCGCGGCCGCAAATCGTCGCGAGATAGGCCGTGGCGCCGAGCCAGCCCCTGGTTTTACCCATGACGATGATCGCATCGCCCGCATTCTTGAAGGCGAGGGTGGCGGTCTTCGTCACATCGGCGATGAGGCCCACGCCGCCGATGGTCGGCGTCGGCAGGATGCCCTGGCCGTTCGTCTCGTTGTAGAGGCTGACATTGCCCGAAACGACCGGGAAATCGAGCATCCGCGCCGCTTCACCGATGCCCCGGATGGCGAGCGCGAATTGCCCCATGATTTCCGGCCGCTCGGGATTTCCGAAATTCAGGTTGTCCGTCAGCGCGATCGGCAGCGAACCCACGGCCGAGAGGTTGCGATAGCATTCCGCCACCGCCTGCTTGCCGCCCTCGAACGGATCGGCCTCGACATAACGCGGGGTGACATCGCAGGTCAGGGCAAGGCCCTTGCCGGCCTCGTTCACGCGGATCACCGCCGCATCGCCACCGGGGCGCTGCACGGTGTTGCCCTGGATGATGTGGTCATATTGCTCCCATACCCAGCGCTTCGAGCACAGATCGGGCGAGCCGAGCAGCCTGAGCAAAGCCTCGCGATTGGCAACCGGCGGTTCGATCTCGCCGCGGCGGATGGCCAGCCGCTTGGGCGTTTCCACCCACGGGCGATTGTATTCCGGTGCCTTGTCGCCCAGTTCCTTGATGGGCAGATCGGCCATCACCTCGCCGCGATGCTTGATGACGAAGCGCAGCGTATCGGTCGTCTTGCCGACAATCGCGAAATCGAGGCCCCATTTCGTGAAGATCGCGCGCGCCTCCGCCTCCTTGTGGGGGTGGAGCACCATCAGCATGCGTTCCTGGCTCTCGGAGAGCATCATTTCATAGGCGGTCATGCCCGGCTCGCGGCAAGGCACCATGTCGAGATCAAGCTCGATGCCGAGATCGCCTTTCGCCCCCATTTCCACCGCCGAGCAGGTGAGGCCGGCAGCCCCCATGTCCTGGATGGCGATGACGCAGCCCTTGGCCATGATTTCGAGGCAGGCTTCGAGCAGCAGCTTCTCGGCGAAGGGATCGCCCACCTGCACGGTGGGGCGCTTCTCCTCCGAGGCGTCATCGAATTCGGCCGAGGCCATCGTCGCGCCGTGGATGCCGTCGCGGCCCGTTTTCGAGCCGAGATAGACGATCGGCATGCCGACGCCCGAGGCCTGCGAGGTGAAGATCATCTCGCGCTTGGCGATGCCCACGGCCATCGCATTCACGAGGCAATTGCCGTTATAGCGCGGGTGGAAGCCTACCGACCCCGCCACGGTGGGCACGCCGAACGAGTTGCCATAGCCGCCGATGCCGGCGACCACGCCCGCCACGAGATGCTTCGTCCTGGGATGATCCGGTGAACCGAACCGCAGGAAGTTGAGGCAGGCCACGGGGCGCGCGCCCATGGTGAACACGTCGCGCAAAATGCCGCCGACGCCGGTCGTCGCCCCCTGATAGGGCTCGATATAGCTCGGATGGTTGTGGCTCTCCATCTTGAAGGCCACGACATCGCCATCGCCGATATCCACGACGCCGGCATTCTCGCCGGGGCCATAGATCACGCGGCTGCCCTTGGTGGGCAGCGTTTTGAGGTGAACTTTCGAGGATTTGTAAGAGCAATGCTCGTTCCACATCGCCGAGACGATGCCGAGCTCGGTGATGGTGGGCGTGCGCCCGATCAGCGCGACGAAACGCTCGTACTCGTCGGGCTTCAGGCCATGGGCCTTCACGAGTTCGGGGGTGATCTCGGGTTCGTTTTTCAAAAGCATCGCGCCACCTCGGGAATGGGAGCGCTATAGCGGGGAGAATGGGCGGGGGAAAGGGCTTAGCTATGATTACAATTCTCAAGCGTTGTTGAAATATTGAACCAGCTCCGCTCCAAGAGACTGCATTTGGCGCCGATAGCAATCGCGCAAAAGATAGTTTTCATCCAGTAATCCAAAAACTTCCGATTTACATTTTTGTGCCGGTTTAGTTCTGACATCGTCGGCCGGTATACATAAAAATCGATATGATGGGAATTTCTTGCTGAGAGATTCGACTTCTTCTTTTTTGTTGCCATCCAGTATTGCTAAAATCTTCTTGTAGCCCAGCATATCCATTATTTCGAGTATATACTTAATATTTCCCGCGCCGCCAGCGCCCCACCCGAAAAAACTTGCTT
>NZ_JBJTDY010000076.1:0-4612 GCF_046092605.1 Rhabdaerophilum sp.
TCGTCGAACGCTTCTTCAACAAGATCAAACAGTTCCGCCGCATCGCCACTCGCTTCGACAAGACGGCGGAGAACTTCCTCGCCGCGGTGAAGCTGGCATCCGTCCGCATTTGGATGCGCGGTAACGAGTCTACGGCCTAGAGCGACGCGATCCGCCGTCGAGCTGCTTCGAACTCATCCTGCAGTCGTTGCGCCAACTCGGCCATGGGCGGCGCATCGGCAATGGCGGAAACACCCTGCCCCGCCGCCCAGAGATCGACCCATTTCCGCGTATTGGGGTCGAGATCGAGCTTGATCGCCTGCTTGTTCGTCGCTGTCAGGGCCGCAGGATCAATCCCATGCGCCAGCAGCGACGGTGCCAGGAAATTGCCAGCCACCCCGGAGACTGCAGCGGTGTAGACAACATCATCCGTGCCGCTCCGGGCCAGCATCTCACGATAGCCCGCCTTGGCATTGGCTTCGGCCGTGGCAATAAACCGCGTTCCCATATAGGCGAAATCCGCCCCTGCCGCCAGGGCCGCGGCAACATCCGCGCCGGTGGATAGAGCGCCGGCCAGCGCAATGGCGCCCCGGAAGAACTGCCGGACTTCGGCGATGAAGGCGAAGGGGTTCAGCAGCCCCGCATGACCACCCGCGCCGGCAGCGACCAGCACAAGGCCATCGACGCCCGCTTCTGCCGCCTTCTCGGCATGCCGGCGGTTGATCACATCATGCAGGATGATGCCGCCATAGCCCTGCACCGCCCGGGCAATTTCGCTCACCGCGCCAAGTGAGGTGATGACAAGGGGCACCTTGGCCGCCACCACCGCCTCGAGATCCGCCGCGAGCCGCGGGTTGGAATGATGGGCGACAAGGTTCACCCCGAAGACCCGCCGTTCCGGCGGTCGATCGCCCAGCGCCTGCCCGATCTCTTTGAGCCGACAGCGGAATTCGTCCTTGGTCCTGAGATTGAGCGCGGGAAACGTGCCGACAAAGCCGGCATTAACCGCCTCCAGCACAAGATCACGGCCCGAGGCAATGAACATCGGCGCCGTGATGATCGGCAGCGCAAGGTCCCAGCCAAAGGCGGTCTTCATCCGGTCGCTCCTTCCGTTTCAGCACCCGGGGACCGGCAGGCCCCAGGCGGGCATTCACACCCGCTCGATCGCCAGGGCGATGCCCTGCCCGCCACCGATACACATCGTGATCAGGCCTTTGCGCGTGTTGGTGCGCTGGAGACAGGACAAGGCCTTGACGACGAGGATGGCCCCGGTCGCGCCGACCGGATGGCCTAGCGCAATGGCGCCACCATCCGGGCTGACCTTGGCTGGGTCGAGCCCCAGCTGGCGGTTCACGCAAAGGGCCTGTGCGGCGAAGGCCTCGTTCGATTCGATGACGTCGAAATCCTCGGCCTTCAGCCCGGTCCGGGCCAGCAGCGCCCGGACAGCGGGGATCGGCCCCGTGCCCATGATCGCGGGATCCACGCCCGCATGGGCATAACCGAGAACCCGCGCAAGAGGCTTGCCCGCGCGGGCTCGCCTGCCTGAGGCCAGAATGATGGCCGCGGCACCATCATTGACGCCGGAGGCGTTGCCCGCCGTGACCGTGCCGCCCTTCTTGAAGATCGTCGGCAGCTTGGCGAGTTGTTCCGCCGTGGTGGTCGGCCTGGGATGTTCATCCTGTTCCACGAGAACGGTCTTGCGTCCAACCTGTGTCTCCAGCGGCAGGATCTGGTCGCGGAAGTGGCCATTCGCGATAGCAAGGGCGGCCCGGCGCTGGCTTTCCAGCGCGAAGGCATCCTGCATCTCGCGGCTAAGGCCCCAGCGTTCGGCTATGTTTTCCGCCGTAACACCCATGATGCCGGAGCCGAACGGATCGGTCAGCACGCCGGTCAACCCATCCGCCAGCACGGCATCGCCCATCTTCTGGCCAAACCGCGCCACAGTCAGGTAATGCGGCGCGCGACTCATGCATTCCGTGCCCCCGGCGAGCGCGACCTCTCCATCTCCCAAGGCGATCCCCTGCGCAGCGGAGACCAGGGCCTGTGCGCCACTGCCGCAGAGCCGGCTGACATTCAATGCCGGCACCTCCCTGGGAATGCCGGCCGCCAGCCCGATCGCACGGGAAAGATAGGCATCTTCCGGCCCGGTCGGGATGACATTGCCAATCACCACATGGCCCACCTCATCCGGGCTGACCCCGGCACGGCGGATGGCCTCCCTCGCGACCGCCGCCCCGAGCGCAGCCGGAGAGAAGCCGGCCAGCCCGCCCCCGAAACCGCCAATCGCGGAGCGCACCGCTCCGAGAATAAACACATCCATCGTCATTTCTCCGCGCGGGCGAGGCGCCATGCGATCTGCGGCAGCCTGTCGGCGCCGAAATAGCCTTCGCCATCCACCACCGTATAGGGCGAACCAATCACCCCTTCGGCCACCGCCTCCTCGACCGAGGCCGACAATCGGTCTCGCCCGGCCGCGATCAGGGCCTCCGCCCGTGCGGGATCGACTCCCAAGCCGCCCAGAACCGCCTGCAAGGCTGGCACGGAGGCGATGTCCTCGCCCTGGCCGAAAAACCGGCTCAGCACCGCCTGGACATAGGCTTCGGCAAGGTTTGGCTGTTCGGCAGCCAGACCGTAGAACAGGCGTGCCGCAAGATGGGACGCGAAGGGTATCTTGACCGGCTCGGCCAGTGGCAGGCCGGCAAAGGCGGCGGACCGTGCCATGTCCTCGAAGAAATAGCGCTTGCGGGCGGGAACCTCGAGCGGTGCAGCGATGCCGTGTGCCCGGAAAACCGCGAAGAGCAGCAGGGGTCGGTATTCGATCCGGCGGCCATGCCGCCGCGCGATCTCCTGCAGGCCGGGCACCGCGAAATAGGCATAGGGCGAGGCAAAATCGAACCAGTAGCGGATTGGGTCAGAACCGGAAGACGCCATAGCCAGGTTCTCCTATTGGCGCGTTGAGGGATACGGAAATGGCGATGCCGAGCGCGTTCCGCGTATCGACAGGGTCGAGCAAGCCGTCATCCCACAATTCGGATGTGGAATAATTGGCCGAGAGCTGCTGCTGATAGGCCGCACGGGTCTGGCTGATCAGCGCCTCGATTTCCTGCGGGTCGACATCGCCACCATTGCGCCGGATCTGGTTGATCTTGACCTCGGCGAGGGTCTTCGCCGCCTGTTCGCCCCCCATGACCCCGATCTGCGAACTCGGCCAGGTGAACAGGAACCGCCCGTCAAAGGCGCGGCCGCACATGCCGTAATTGCCGGCACCGAAGGAGCCATTGCACATCACGGTGAATTTCGGCACTTTCGAGCAGGTCTGCGCCATGATCATCTTGGCACCATCCTTGGTGATGCCGCGCCGCTCGTATTCCCGGCCGACCATGTAACCCGTGATATTCTGGAGGAAGACCAGCGGCGTATTGTTCTGGTCGCACAATTCGATGAAATGTGCGCCCTTGATCGAGGAATCGTTGAACAGCACGCCGTTATTGGCCAGTATTCCAACCTTGAACCCCCAGATATGGGCGAAGCCGCAAACCAGCGTGGTGCCGTAATTCGGCTTGTACTCATGAAAGCGGCTGCCATCGACAATCCGGGCAATCACCTCGCGCATGTCGAAGCTGGTCTTGATGTCGTCCGGAATGATTCCGTAGAGTTCCGTCGGATCATGGAGGGGCGGCTCCGGCGCCTGCCATTGCGCCTCCCATTTCTTTGGGCGGTTCCATTGCGCGACGATCTCGCGGCCGAGGGCAATGGCATGTTCCTCATTGTCGGCCGGCCAGTCGCACGTGCCGGAAATACTGGTATGCATCTCTGCACCGCCGAGTTCTTCGACCGTCACTTCCTCGCCGGTTGCCGCCTTGACCAGCGGCGGCCCGCCCAGGAACACTGCGCCACTGCCCCGGACAATGACGCTGTAATCCGAAAGGCCGGGAATATAGGCGCCGCCAGCCGTGCAATGCCCGAAAACCAGCGCCAGCTGCTTGACGCCCATTTTCGACAGCACGGACTGATTTCGGAAAATCCGCCCGCCAACGTATTTGTCCGGGAACAATTCGGATTGCAGCGGCAGGAAACCTCCCGCGGAATCGCACAGATGAATCACCGGCAGGCGATTCTCCATCGCGATATCCAGCGCGCGGACAATCTTCTTCATCGTCAGCGGATACCAGGCGCCGCCCTTCACCGTCGGGTCATCGGCGCGGATCATGACCTCGCGACCAGCCACCACCCCAATGCCGACAATCGAACTGGCCGAAGGGGCCTCGCCGCCATAGGCCATGTTGGCGGCCAGGGTGGAGAGTTCGAGAAAAGGCGTGCCGGGATCAAGCAGCTTTTCGATCCGCTGCCGGGCCGGCATCTTCTTCTGCCGGGCCAGCCGCTCGAGATCGCGTGCCGGGCGCTGATGCCGCGCGGCCTCCTGCCTGGCGCGTAATTCCGCCACCAGTCGGCGGTTATGGGCGTCAGGCCGGCGGAAGGCCTCGGGAAACATGCCCGGCACGAGCGTGGCCAGGACGCTCGCAGTCCAGGCCACGAGTCCGCCGAGCGCGACGAGGGAGAACATGCCGGGCCGGCCGGCGCGGAACCCCGCGACTCCCCCGGCGACGATGGGCCAGCCGCACCAGAACACGAT
>NZ_JBJTDY010000077.1:0-26047 GCF_046092605.1 Rhabdaerophilum sp.
CCGGAACAGGGTTAGGCCTGCGACAGGGTTGGGAGAAGGTGCTGAAAAAGACTAGTCCAATACCCTGAATTACCTCCAGAATCATCCGGTCCTGTCATGCATCGTCCTGGTCTCCGGGCAGATCGGTTGCCCAGGCCATTCGTTCAATTTGAGCCGGTCGGCGATCGAGATGTCGCAGGAGCCTGATGTTCGGGGGCGGGCGGCAAGTGAAACCGCTCTCTCAAGAAGCCCGGGGATACAAACTTGTTTCATTCGCGATCAACTCGCGTCTAGGTTGGTGCCACACTGATCGTTATCGCGTCCCCGGCATGTCCTTTTTCACTGTTCTGCGCAATGCCACCAGCATCCGCGGCGGAATCATCCGCGCATCCGGCGCACCTTAGCGGAACGCCCCCTCAATGCCGGTCTCATCATCGGGCGGCAGGCTGGTCGCCGCCCCGTCGCATCCGTCAATTCGGCGTGGCTGGGGTCCTCGACCGGGGTGGGCCTTTGATCGGTCAGGATGCGTGATCGCCATTGCCGCGCGCTGCCCGTTCCCGTGCCTCGCGCGCCCGCACATGTTCGCGATGCGCCGTGTAGATTCCGCTCGCCACGATGAGAATCGCACCGGCGGCGATCCAGCGATCCGGCAGGCTACCGAAAACAAGGTAGCCGAGGATCGTTGCCCAGACGAGTTGTGCATAGGAGAAGGGCGCGAGGAACGAGGCACCCGCACGCTCATAGGCGAAAACCAGCATGGAATGGCCCACAATCGAGATGCCGCCGATCAGGCCCATCAGCAGCCATTCCTGCCCGGTCATGGGGCGCCAGAAGAAGGGAATCAGGACAGTGGCGCCTGCGAGCATCACAAGGCTCGTCCAGACGAGTGTCGTCGCGGCGCGGTCATGGGCGGAGACCGAGCGGGTCACCACCGCCGCGAAGGACCAGAGCAGGGCCGCGCCCAGCGGATAAAGGGCGGCCATCTGGAAGGCGCTGGTTCCGGGCCGGATGATCAGCAGCATGCCGGCAAAGCCCAGAAGCGTCGCGGCCCAGCGCCGCACGCCCACCTTTTCCTTCAGCATCAGCACCGAAAGGACCGTGATAAGCAGGGGCCAGACGAAGTTGATCGCGCTCGCATCCGCCAGCGGCAGATGCGAGAGCCCGGACACGAACAGGAAGGATGAACCGAGGATCGCGAAGCCGCGAAAGACCTGTGTCTTCGGATGATCGGTATGGAAAACCGCCGGTCCGATCTTCCACAGCGCATAAGGCACCGTGAAGGCCACGACGATCGCGCAACGCACAAACTGCATCTGCACGGGGTGGAGCGTGCTCACAGCGAGCTTGGCGATGGAATCGCCGGTCGCGAACATCACCGTCGTCAGCAGAAGCAGGAGAAGTGCGACCGGCTTGTTGTCGGCCGGCCGTTCGTGGGAGTCGGGCATCTCTGGGCGCGTCGCGTTCCGGCCCGGGTTTGCCGAGTCGGGCCTAAATTTGTTTTGCGATGGTTTGGCGCCCTGTGTCGATCGCGGTTTTGCGAAAAACCGTTCGGTCATTCATGCGGCGAGCGCATAGGCCTCGCGCATTGTCTCGATCTCCGTGAGCTTGGCGTAGAAGATGCTCCAGTCATCCCGCGCGGCGATCGGTTCCCAGAGCGCCTCGATATCGGGATAGAGCAGGGTGTGGGGGTTGGCGCGCTGGAAATAGGGATGCGCGAGATTGGCGCGTGGGCCGGGCTTGCGGAATTCCAGCATCGCCTTCACGGGCTCGAAGCTGGGATGGGTGTAGAAGCTCGCGCGTTCTCCCGCGAGCGCCTTCCAAAGCCGTGCCGGGCCGCCATAAAGGTCGAACATCGCGGCCTCGAAGGGAATGGCACTCTCCTTCAGGAACTGGAACAGCGCCTTCGAGAGGGCATCCGCCTCGGCGTCCGAGATCGGCGCGAGTCCGAGCCGGGCCGACAGGGCCTCGCGCATCGCGGGCCAGAAGAAATCGGGGTAATGCTCCAGCCGCTCCTGCAGCGGCTCCACCGGCGCGACGAGCAGCAGTGTCTCCGCCAGCCGCGCGCAGTTCCAGGCGATCGTATCCGCCTGCCGGCCGAAGGCGTAGAGCCCGGTCTGGTCGAAATAGGCCGCGGTGAAGCCGGGATCATAGACCGGCAGGAAGCGGTAGGGCCCGTAATCAAAGCTCTCGCCCGTCACGTTGATGTTGTCGGTGTTGAGCACACCATGCACGAAGCCCGCGGCCACCCATCGCGCGGCTGTCGCTGCGGTCTTCCTCATCACGCTTTCAAGGAAGGCCGTCGCCTCCTCGGCCGGATCGTCGCGCCGCGCCTCCGGCGCGTAATGCGTCACCGCATGGGCGAGCAGCCGCCCAAGCCCCTCCGCATCGTTCAGCGCGAGCAAGCGCTGGAACGAGCCGATCCGGATATGCGAATGCGAGAGCCGCACCAGCACGGATGATCGCGTGGGAGAGGGCTCGTCGCCCCGGTAGAGCTGCTCGCCGGTCTCGATCAGCGAGAAGCTTTTCGAGGTATCGACGCCCAGCGCCTCGAGCATGGCGGTCGCCAGCACCTCGCGCACGCCGCCCTTCAGGGTGAGGCGCCCGTCGCCACGCCGCGACCAGGGCGTCTGGCCCGAACCCTTCGTGCCGAGATCGAGCAGCCTTCCGCGATCATCCCGCATCTGCGCGAAGAGAAAGCCGCGCCCATCCCCGAGATCGGGATTGTAGGAGCGGAACTGATGCCCGTGGTAGCGAAGCGCCAAGGGTTCGGGCAGCGAGCCGGGCAGCGGCTCGAAGCGGGCGAAATGCGCGACCCATTCCGCATCCGAGAGATCACGCAGGCCCACGCGCCCGGCCTGGGCGTCGTTCCGGTAGCGGAGGATGGTTTTTGGAAAATCCGCGGGCTTGACCACGTCATAGAAGGCGTCGCCAAGCGCGAGATGCGTCGTTTCCGGGCGGAAGGCGGTGGAAGGGGGCATGGGCTCACAGATCGATATCAAGACCGATATCCAGCACCTTAACGGAATGCGTGAGCGCGCCGATGGAGATCATGTCGACGCCGCTTTCGGCGATCGCGCGCACGGTATCGAGCCGCACGCCGCCGGAGGCCTCGACCTTCATGCGGCCGGCGACGCGGGCCACGCCCTGGCGCAAGAGATCGGGGTGCATGTTGTCGAGCATCACGACATCCGCGAGGCCCGTGGCCAGCACCTCGTCGAGCTGATCCAGATTATCCACCTCGATCTCGATCTTGACGAGATGCCCCGCATGGGCGCGCGCGGCTTCGAGCGCGCTTTTCACGCCGCCGGCAACGGCGATGTGGTTGTCCTTGATCAGGATCGCATCATCAAGGCCGAAACGGTGGTTCATGCCACCACCACAGCGCACGGCGTATTTCTCGATTCCCCGCAGTCCCGGAGCGGTCTTGCGCGTGCAGACGATGGCCGCGCGCGTATGGCTCACCTCCCCGACATAGCGCGCGGTGGCGCTGGCGATGCCGGAGAGCCGGCCGAGAAAATTCAGCGCCACGCGCTCGCCCGAGAGGATGGTGCGGGCGGCGCCCGCCACCTCGGCGATGATCTCGCCCTTTTCGAGCCGCGATCCATCTGGCTTGAGGATCACCGTCAGGGTTCCCGGTCCGACGAGGCGGAACGCGGCCTCGATGAATTGCGTGCCAGCCACCACGCCAGGCTCGCGGGCGCGAAACACGGCCTTCGCTTCCAGGTTCGCGGGGATCGTCGCCTGCGAGGTGATGTCGCCCGCGCGTCCCAGATCCTCGATCAGCGCCATGCGCGCGAGATCATCGACCAGGAGGGGCGAAAGCGGCGCGGGCAGGGGCATGATCGTCTCCGGGCAAGGGCCCGAGAGGATTAGCGGCTTTCGCCTGCCAGGGAAACCTCAGACCGGCAGCACCATGGCCGCGCCGGGCTCGATCTCGAGCCGCACATGCGCGCCATTCGGCAGGATGGCCTCGCGCACGGGCCGCACGATCAGCATCTCGCCCCAGGGCGCATCGACGACATATTCGCGCGAGGGGCCGATATAGGCCTGCCGGCGGATTTTCAGCGGGCTCGCTGCATCCACCGCAAGGCTGGCGCGATCCGGCCGGAAGGCCAGCGTCTTCGCATTTTCGGGCACGCTCACCGCGCCGAGTTCCAGCTTGGTGCCCCCGGCGGTGAACGTGACCTTGCCCGCCTTCTCGCTGAAGGTGCCGTCGATCAGGTTCGCCTCGCCAATGAAATCCGCGAGGAAGCGGGTCTTCGGCCTCTCGTAAAGATCGGCCGGCGTGCCTTCCTGCGCGATCACGGCATTGTCCATCACGATCACCTTGTCGGAGACCGCGAGCGCCTCCTCCTGATCATGCGTGACATAGAGCACGGTGAGCCCAAGGCGCTGCTGCAGGTCACGAATGTCATCGCGCACCTTGCGGCGGAGCTTCGCATCGAGGTTCGAGAGGGGCTCGTCGAAAAGCAGCACGGAGGGTTCGAGCACGATGGCGCGCGCCACGGCGACGCGCTGCTGCTGGCCCCCCGAAAGTTCGGAGGGAAGGCGATTCTCGAAGCCCTTCAGGCCCACGAGGCCCAGCTTCTCGATGGCCATCGCCTCGGCATCCTTCCTGGAGGCGCCGGAGACGAGCGGGCCATACATCACGTTATCCAGCACATTCATGTGCGGAAACAGCGCGTAGGACTGGAAGACCATGGAGACATCGCGTTCGGCCGCGCCCAGCTGCGTCACGTTCTCGTTGCCGATCCGGATCGTGCCTTCGGAAGCGAGTTCGAGGCCTGCCACGAGGCGCAAAGTCGTCGTCTTGCCGCAGCCCGAGGGGCCGAGCAACGTGACCAGCTGGCCCGCCTCCACCTTGAAGGAGACGTCGCGCACGGCGGTGACCTGCCCGTAGCGCTTGAAAACATGGATGAACTCGACGCTTGCGGCTTTCGCCATCCTGAAAAACTCCTAGCGGCCGACCGAGACAGGCGCGGGCGCGTTGCCCGGAACCTGCCGGCGGCCGATCTTGCGTTCGCCGATGCCGATCTGGATCGCCAGAACAACGACCAGCATGAAAATGATGAGCAGCGAGGAATAGGCAATCGCCAGCGGGTATTCGCCGGCATCCACGCGGTTCACGATGTAAGCCGTCGCCATGTTGTATTTCGCGGTGACGAGAAACACGATCGCGCTGACCGAGGTCATGGCATGGACGAAGGAAAAGACCAGGGTGGCGATGATCGCGGGCTTCAGCAGCGGCAGGGTCACGCGGCGCACGGTCGTGCCGGTGGATGCGCCGAGAGTGGTCGAGGCTTCATCCAGCGATTTGTCGATCTGGCTCAGGGCTGCGATGCCGGCGCGCACGCCCACGGGCATGTTGCGGAACACGAAGCAGATGATGAGGATCAGCCCCGTTCCGGTCAGTTCCAGCGGGGCCACGTTGAAGGCCACGATATAGGCGACGCCGATCACGGTGCCCGGAATGGCGAAAGCCAGCATGGTGATGAATTCGAAGGTCCGCCTTCCAACGAAATCATGCCGAACCAGCACATAGGCCGTGAGAATGCCGATGATCGTCGTGAGCGGTGCTGCGATCGCGGAGACCTGCACGGTGGTGATGAAGCTGTCCCAGGCGGACCCCGCGAGAAACAGCCCGTGCTGCGTCCATTCGATGGCGAAGCCCGTGTGGAAATGCTCGAAGGTCGGCTGCATCGCGCCGCGGCCGATATCCTGCACGAAGCCACCGACCACGATGATTCCGTAGATGAGGATCGTGAGAATAACCCATGGAATAACAACGGAAAGCGTGCCGATGCGCACCGCTTTCGGAAGCGGCAGCGGCTGGCCGGGATCGCCCTTGCCGGTTACGGTCACGTAGCTCTTCTTGCCCAGCCAGGCGAGCTGCATCCAGAAGGCGGTGAGGGTGAGGGCGAGCAGGATCACCGCGAGGATCGCCGCGCGTCCCGGATCATGCTGCGCGCCGGCCACCGCGAAGAAGATCTTGGTCGAGAGCACCTCGAACGAGCCGCCGAGCACCAGCGGGTTGCCGAAATCCGCGAGGCTTTCCACGAAGCCGAGCAGGATCGAGGCGGCGATCGCGGGTCTCAGAAGCGGCCAGGTTACGGTGCGGAAGGTCACCCAGCGGGAGGCGCGAAGGGTCTGCGCGGCTTCCTCCAGCGAGGGCGAGATGCCCTGCAGGGCGCCGCGCAGGATCATGTAGGAGAGCGGCGTCTGCGACAGCACCTGCGCGATCAGCACGCCCGGCAGCCCATAGATCCAGCGCGAGCGCGGGATGTTGAGCCAGTTGTCCAGAAACGTCGTGATGATGCCGGTGCGGCCGAACAGCACCACGAGCGCCAAAGCGATCACGAAGGGCGGGGTGATGATCGGCAGCACCGAGAGCGCATCGAAGATGCGTGTATTCTTCAGCCCGCCCCGCTGCGCCAGAAGCGCGAAGGCAAGGCCGAGAAAGGTCGAGATCACGCCCGCGAGCACGCCGAGCAGCACGGTGTTCGGCACCACGCCGCAGGAGGCGCTGGAATAGAAACAGGCGAGAGCCCAGACATCCGGCGCCGTGAGCCGCGCCCAGAACAGCGTGAGATCGAGGTTTCCCGCCTTGTCGAGAAAGGCGCTGCCCAGCACTTTCGCCACCGGGAAGAACACGAAGGTCAGCACCAGTGCGAGGATGGTGACGGTCGTGGTCGCCACCCAGCGATCGGCCTTGAAAGCCCCGAGGCTCGCGAGCGCGCGGGTGCCCTGCAGCAGAAGCGCCGAGGCAATCAACCCCGCGCCGAGGCCGTGGGCCAGAAGCGGCCGGCCATCGATCAGATTTCCGTGGAAGCCGTAGAGGATCATCCAGAAAAGGCCGGAGCCGGCCAGAGCGAGCCGCAATCCGGCGGTTGTCACGCCCTGCCGCGCAAGGAAGGCGGCGGCAAGGCTTGCGATAACCGGAAGTAGGAAGGCCCAGCGGCCATCGAGCAGCCAGCCGAGGCCGGAGCGCAGATCGCCGACAAAGGCAAAGGGAAGCAGCAGAAACGCGATCGAAGCGACCCCGGCCGCGCCAAGATCCACGATCCCCCGATCCGCCCGTCTGCGTTGCATGCCGCTCCCCCGAGCCTGTTCTTTCAGGTGTCATTGCCGGCGCCGGCATGGGCCAGCGGACGGAAATCGGGTATTCCACCCACGATCCCGGATTCCCGCTCGCTGCTGCCGCAACGTCGGGAATGACAGAAGCGATGTCGCCTCAGCGGCGCGGCGCGTTGCGCACCTCGGCATCCCATTTCTGCAGGATGCGCGTGCGCTCGGCGGAGGAGCCATATTTCGCGAAGTTGTAATCGATCAGCTTGATTTCCGAGAGGTTCGGCGATTCCTTGGGCACTTCCGAGGCCTTGTTGGAGGGCACCTGGTAGCTCTTCGCAGACAGCGCGATCCTCTGGGCTTCAGGGGTCAGCGCGAAGTCGTAGAACTTCTTGGCGTTCTCCATGTTCTTGGCGCCCTTGATGATCGACATCGAGCCGATCTCGTAGCCCGTGCCTTCGCAAGGGGCGACGATCTGCACCGGCGCGCCGCTTACGGCCTGGGTCACGGCGTCATGCAGGAAGGTGATGCCGATCAGGCTTTCGCCGGTCGCGGCTGCGCGCGCCGGGGCGGCGCCCGACTTGGTATATTGGTTGATGTTCTTGTGCATGGCCTTCATCAGTTCGAAGGCCTTGTCCTCGCCGAAGAGCTGGATGAGCGTCGCCACCTTGGTATAGGCCGTGCCGGAGGAATTCGGGTCCGCGACCTGCACCTCGTCCTTGTATTCGGGCTTTGCAAGGTCCGCCCAGCATTTGGGTTCGGGCAGCTTCTTGCGGGCGATCTGCTCCTTGTTGAAGGAGAAGCCCAGCGCGCCGGCATAGATGCCGACGGTCTTGAAGCCGGATTGTTCGGCCTGCTTCACCGCCCAGGGCAGAAGCTCGCCGAGCTTCGCCGATTTATACGGCTCGGTGAGGTTCTCCTCGGCCGCCTGCAGATGCGGATCGCCCGTGCCGCCCCACCACACATCGCCGCGCGGATTGGCGGCTTCGGCCTTGATCTGGGCATAGGTCTCGCCGGACGACTTGCGGGTCATCGCGACCTTGATGCCCGTGGCGCGCTCGAAAGCCTGCGCCATCGGGCGGCACCATTCCTCCTGCACCGAGCAATAGAGCACCAGCTCACCTTGCGCGGCGGCGGGCGATGGGGCCAGACCGCCCATGGCGGTGGCAGCAAGAAGCGCAAGCGCGAAAGAACGGCGTGTCGCCATCGTGGTTCTCCTCCCCAGGATCCGGTGGCGGTTTGTAACCCGCTCCCCGTGTCACAGATGTGACATTTGCCAGCTAACTTATCGTCTTCCAGAATTCCGTCAATGGGTTTTGTAGCATTCCTACATTTCATGACGAATTCATACACATCAGGCCAGCGCGATCCCGCTTTCGCGCGAGACGATCTCGGCGATTCCCGGTGCCGCGACGAGAATGGGGTTGCCCTCCGTGATCCAGTTGCCAGAGCAGAATGCGTTGATGCGGCATCCCGCCTCGCCCGCGATCACGAGCCCGGCCGCGACATCCCATGAATTGATATGCGTCTCGATATAGCCATCCGTGCGCCCGTTCGCCGCATGGGCGACGCCCAGCGCGCCCGAGGCCGAACGCTTCACGCTGGAACCTTCCGCGAAGAGCCGCGTGACGATCCCCAGATATTCCTCGGTGGGCCGGCGGGTGGACCAGCCGCATTCGATGGTCGAGCGCCTCAGGTCGGTATTGGTCGAGCAGCGGATCGGCAAGCCGTTCAGCGTCGCGCCCCCACCCCGCCGCGCGAGCCACATCTCGCCCAGGGCCGGGGCATGGATCAGCCCCAGTTCGGGCCGGCCGTTCAGCACGAAGCCGATCGAAACGCACCATTGGCGGTCGCCGCGCGCGAAATTCGAGGTGCCGTCGATCGGATCGATGATCCAGAGCCGCTCGGATGCGCCGCCGCCCTGTTCCTCGCCCATCACCGCGTCTCCGGGAAAGGCTTCGGCGATCATCGCGCGGAATTCCCTCTCCACCGTGCCATCGGCGATGGTGAGCCAGTCCTGAAAGCCCTTCATCGAGATTTCGAGCGCATCGGTCCGTCCGAAATAGGAGAGGGCCGTTTCCCCGAGTTTCAGCGCCATGCCATGCGCGGCATGATAGCGGGCGGAGAGCATCGCGTTGTCGGTCATCGGATCGGCCATCAATAGACGGGGCGCACGGGCTTGCCGGTCTGCGCGGATTCGGTTGCGGCATCGGCGAGCACCTGGGCCTTCAGCCCGTCAACGCCCGAGGGCGATGGCTGAATCCCCTTCACCATGCAATCGAGAAAGGCCGCGAGTTCGGCGCGATAGGCGGCGGCGTAGCGATCGAGGAAGAAGGGCAGGACGGGATCGGCGCGAAAGCCCCGGGCATCGGCGGTCTCCACCGTGGTCAGCGGCACGTTCCGGGCCCGCACCATGCCCTTTTCGCCGTGGACCTCGAAGCGCTGGTCGTAGCCGTAGCTCGCGCGGCGGGAATTCGAGATCTGCGCGATCTTGCCGGATGCCGTTTTCAACAGGACGGCGGCGGTATCGACATCGCCCGCTTGCCCGATCGCCGGATCGACGAGGCAGGAGGCCACTGCATGCACCTCCACCGGGTCTTCGCCGAGAAGGAAGCGGGCCATGTCGAGGTCATGGATCATCATGTCGCGGAACAGCCCGCCCGAACGCCTCACATATTCCACCGGCGGCGGACCGGGATCGCGCGAGAGAATCGTGACCAGCTCGATCTTGCCGACATCACCGGCCACGAGGCGGCGCCTGGCTTCCGCGAAATTGGGGTCGAACCGGCGGTTGAAGCCGATCATCAGCGGCTTGCCCGAGGCTTCGACCGTCTTGAGGCAGGCCCGGATGCGATCGGAGGAGAGGTCCACCGGTTTTTCGCAGAAAACGGCCTTTCCGGCCTTCACCGCCTCCTCGATGAAATCGGCGTGGGTGTCGGTGGGCGAACAGATCATCACGCCGGCAATGGCCGGCTCCGACAGCATCGCCTCGCGGCTAGTGGCCTTGGTGCCGAGTTCGCTGGCAAGGCTCTCCGCCGCCGGGGCGAGCGCGTCGCTCACCGCCAGCAATCGGGCACCCTTCGAAGCCGCGACATTTCCCGCGTGGATGCGCCCGATGCGCCCCGCGCCGATGATACCCAGTCCGATCACGAAAATTTTTCCCGCAGGCTGACGATGTGTTTCGGTTTTTCCGGAAGACTAGAATTGGAACGGGACTCACGCAATGCTTGCGCGCCGATAATCTCAGCCGGCAAAAGGCGCGAATGGGGAAACACGATGGCTGCAGGCGCGGGTCGGCTTTCAGGCAGGATCGCAGTGGTGACGGGTGCGACGCAGGGACTGGGCGAAGCCATCGCCCGCGTCTTTGCGGCAGCGGGTGCCGCCGGGCTTTGCCTGACCGGGCGAAACGCCGCCCGTGGCGCGCGCATCCGGGATGAACTCGCCCGCCAGGGAACGGATTCGATCTTCGTGCAGGCTGATCTTTCGAGGATGGACGATGTCCGCTCGGTGATCGCGGCGGCGGATCACCGGTTCGGCCGGGTTGATGTGCTGGTGAACGCGGCGGGGCTGACCGATCGCGGCACCATCTTCGACACCACGCAGGAGCGGTTTGACGAACTCTTCGCGGTCAATGTTCGCGCGCCGTTCTTCCTCGCGCAGGATGCCGTGACGATCATGGCGCGCGAGAGGATCGCAGGCTCGATCATCAACATCCAGTCGATGTCCGCGCATGGCGGACAGCCCTTCCTCTCGGCCTATTCCTCCACGAAGGGCGCGCTGGCGACGCTGACGCGCAACCTCGCCCACGCCCTCGTGAAGCACCGGATTCGCGTCAACGGCCTCAATATCGGCTGGATGCACACGCCCGGCGAGGAGCGCGTGATGCGCCTCTACCATGGCGCGCAGGATGGCTGGCTGGAACAGGCGGTGAAGGATCGGCCCTTCGGTCGGCTCATCAGCCCCGAGGAGGTGGCGCGGGCCTGCCTCTATCTGGCGAGCGACGAATCCGGCCTGATGACCGGCTCGAATATCGATTTTGATCAAACCATTGTCGGGATCGGCGCCGATCCCCTCGAACCGGGGATTTAGGATGAAGGATCTCGATCTCGTTACCATCGGCCGCTCTTCGGTGGATCTCTATGGCCAGCAGATCGGCGGACGGCTGGAGGATATGGCGAGTTTCGTGAAGGCGGTCGGGGGCTGTCCGGCCAACATCGCCATCGGCGCGGCCCGTCTCGGTTTGAAAACTGCGCTGATCTCCCGCGTCGGTGACGAGGCGATGGGCCGGTTCATCCGCGAGCAGCTCCTGCGCGAGGGCGTCTCGGTCGACGGCCTTGCGACCGATCCGCATCGCCTGACCGCGCTCGTGCTGCTCGGCGTGCGCGACCAGGAAACCTTCCCTCTGATCTTCTACCGCACGGATTGCGCCGATGCCGCGCTCGACGAGAGCGATATCACCCGCGATCTCATCGCCCGCTCGCGTGCCGTGCTGGTCACCGGCACGCATTTCGCCAAGGCGAACAGCGATGCTGCGCAGAAGAAGGCCATTCGCCTCGCGCGGGAAACCGGCGCGAAAGTGATCCTCGACATCGATTACCGCCCCAATCTCTGGGGGCTGGCCGGGCATGGGGCAGGGGATAGACGTTACATCCCGTCCGATCAGGTCAGTGCCCATCTCGCGGGCATCCTGCCGGATTGCGATCTGATCGTCGGCACGGAGGAGGAACTCCACATCGCCGGCGGCACCACGGATACGATCGCGGCATTGAAGGCCATCCGCAAGCTCGCGCCCGGGGCGCTGATCGTGGCAAAGCGCGGCGCCGAGGGCTGCGCGGCTTTCCCCGAGGCCATCCCGCCGAGCCTCGACGAGGGCATTCGCGGGCCGGGCTTCCCGGTCGAGGTTTACAATGTGCTCGGCGCGGGCGATGCCTTCATGGCCGGTTTCCTCTCGGGCTGGCTGCGCGACGCGCCGCTCGAAACCTGCTGCACCTATGCGAATGCCTGCGGCGCCATGGCGGTTTCGCGCCTGCTGTGCTCGCCCGAATATCCCGGCATGAAGGAATTGATGCATTTCCTCGCGCATGGCTCAAGCCACCATGCCTTGCGTTTCGATGCCGTGCTCAATCACCTGCACCATGCCACGACACGTCGCCCCGTGCCGCGGAAGCTTGCGATCCTCTCGATTGATCACGGCTTCCAGGATTTCGAGCAATATGGCAAGGGCCGGCATGTTGATGCGGGGCGCGTCGCCTATTTCAAGACGCTGGCGGTGAAGGCGGCCGCGGAAGCCGGCGCGCAATTCAAGGAGCGAAACGGGCTCGGCGTCGGCATGTTCCTCGACGGCACGCTCGGCCGGGAAGCCTTGTTCCGAGCCGAGGATCACGATTTCTGGATCGCCCGGCAGTTGCCGCATGGCGAGCGCGTCCGCCTCACGGAATGGCCAATGCGGCAGGTCGCGAAGCTCATCGCCAATGGCCGTTCGGATGCGCGCACGCCCTACAGCCAGCATGTCTCCGAGATCCGGCAGGTCTTCGCGGCCGCGCAGGCCCTGGGCCGGGAAGTGCTGATCGAGGCGCTGCCACCCGAGGGGGAAACCACGGCGATGATGCTCGAGCGTCTCTATGGCGAGGGGCTGAAGGCCGATTACTGGCTCATCGAATTGCAGCACGATGCCGCTGCCTGGGCTGCCATCGATGCGGTGATCGGGGCGCAGGACCCGCTCTGCCGGGGCGTGATCGTGATTGCCCGCAACGCCCAATCCGGCCCGGACCTGAAGAAGGCGGGTCGCCAGCCGCGTGTGATGGGCTTCGTGGGCGGGCGCTCGGTCTTCGGCGTGGCCTTCCTGCTCTGGCTGGGCGGGGATATCGATGATGTCGCGGCCATTACCCTCATGAAGAAGCAGTTGCAGCATTTTGCGGCCGACTTCGCGGGTGAAGGCTGAATCTCCGGGCCAGGCCATGCCGCTTCCGGTGGCGCAGCCTCTTCTGATGCATCGACGCCAGATACCCTCGACATGCATCGAGAACGATGTTCCGTTCGGGTGCCGCTCGATGCGTGCCGCGGGCGAGGAGATGGGGCTCTCCTTCGTGGAGCGCGGCATCATCCTTGCGCGGCCGTGAGCGGATTCCGCGAGATTTCACCGGTTTTGGCTTAAAGGCTCCCTGTTCTCGACGATCTTGGTGAACCAGACGCTGCGAAACAGGCGCGTCATGGGCCGAGGTTTAGACCTTCCTTTGACCAGCCGGGCCTACACGATGCTCTCCCGCCAGAGTGAGGAGGCATCCATGCCGTGGGTTCGGATATCGTGTTTGCGGAAACGCCTGGCCGCGCTGGGCTGCATTCTCGTGGGCCTTCCGAGCCTTTACGGTTTCCCGCCCCTGATCGCGGCCGATGAGCCCGCGCTCACGCTCCGCATCGATCTCGGCGATCGGTCGCGCTGGCGGGTGGAATGGAGGCAGGCGCAGGATACAAGGCTTCAGCGCCGTGACTGGCCGGAAGAGCCGTTCCTGCGTGAAGGGCTCGCACGCCTCGAACGCTTCTGGCCGGAGGCACCGCGTCAAGCCGCGCTGGGAGCGCGGACAACCGATCAGCTGCATGATGGCGATGTCGCGCCGCGCCCATCCGCCCGGCAAGGCGCATTCTGGCTCAGCCCCTTGGCTGCCGGGCAGGGGCTCGACCAGACTTTCGCCTTTCCGCCCGAGATGGGCGGCGGCCAGGTGGTGATCGAGATTGTCGGCCATGCCGAAGGGATCGGCATCGAGTATAGTGGCCTGCGGCTGACTTCGCCGGTGATCCCCGGCCATGCGATCCGGCTCACGGGGCAGATCGCGACCACGCAGCACCGTTCGGGCGGAATGATCGGCGCCCTGCGTTTGCACCTTTCGAGCCATGCCAGCCCGGAGGCGCTGGCCGCGGCCATTCGCGCGCCATTCGATCTGCCGGGGCCGCCCATCACCGGGAAGCCCCCCATTCCCGATCGTGCGGAACTTGCGCGCCTCATGGCATCGCTGGGTGCGCACGGACTGACCGGTTCCGGTTTCGCCCGGCCAGCCCCGGGCGGGAATGGCCCTGCATGGTCGCCGGAAGAACAGCGCGCGCTTGCGCCGCTGGAGCGCGCGATGCTGCTGCAGGGTGAAATCCTGCGCCGGGGCTGGACCAGCCATCTGGTGCTGTCGAACCGTCGCTCTCTTCCCGCGCTGACCCTGCGGCCGGCCTTCCTGTTCGACACGGTGATGGTCGAGGTGCCGCAGGCTCGGCTACTGCTCGATCCCTCGCGCCAGCTGCTGCTCGATTCCGATGTGCCGCACCCGGATCTCGGCGGAAAACCCGCGCTGGTTCTTGCAGCATCCGGGCCGGAACTGCGCGCTTTCCGGATGCTCAGGCCCGCAGATCAGCATGTGGTCGTGCGGGCGGAACTCAGTCTCGATCATCACGGCACGATCAACGGCCATTCACGCACCGAAGTTCGAGGGGCGGCCCGCCCGATCCTCGCCAATCTCACGCAGCGGCTGGGTCAACAGAATGATGCGATGCAGGATCTGCTGCGACGCCAGGGCCTGGTCGGCACGGCCCGGCTTGGGCCCAGCGAGCAGGATGACAACAGCCTCAGCCAGCATCTTGAATTTTGGCTGGAGAACCGGATGCGCGGTTCGGTGCGGATGCCGATCCATGCCGGCGGCGGTCCGCGCCTCTACCGGGCGCCGCTTTCGCACCTTCTGCCCGCCCTTCAGGCCGGCAGCGAGGTCGCCGTCACCTGCCAGCCGATGCGGCTCGAACAGGATATCGTGATGCATCTGCCCGATCGGCGCAGTCTGCTCGATGTTCCGCCCGATCTCCATGTGGAAGCAGCGCATTCGCGCTACCTGGCGATCTATCGCCTTGAATCGACGCACCTATATATCCGTCGGCTCCTGGAACTCGATCCGCCTGGCGCATCGTGCCCGGCCGGACTGATCCGCGAGATGGCGCCCGTCCTGCGCGCGGCCGGGCTTGATTTCGATCGCCCGCTCAATCTGCGTCTTTCGCCGTGAGGCCGGGGCTCAATCGATCCAGCCCGCCAGGCGCCCCACGCCAAGGGAAGAGCCGGTCACGATCGCGGAGACGGTCGCGCCCCAGGCCATGTCCACGAGGGCGATGCGCGGGCCAAACCCCTTCAGGACCGCCCAGTTCGTAAGATCATAGGTGCCATAGGCGACCAGGCCGAAGAAAAAGCCCATCGCAATCGCCTTGCCGATCTGCCCGTTTTCGGCTCCGGGCAGGATGACGAAAACCATCATGCCCGCAAGATAGAGAATGTAGAACATTCCTGCGGCCATCAGGTCGGGCTGGGGTTTCAGCAGCGCCCCGATCTCCGCCTGATAGAATCCGCGCGCGATGACCAGCAGCCACAGCATGTCCAGGATGAGATACACAATGGCCGCGACGGCGAGCAGACCCAGCGTGATTTTCATGGCGACCCGGCTTTCGGAAAGAGTGAGCTTGATGCTCTCTTACGCATGGGGAGCCCGAAAGGTTTTGGTCGAACGCCTCGTTCGACCATTTTCCCTGGCCAGCTTTTTCCTCCTCAGGTTTTTCCTCCTCAGTTTTTTCCTGGCCCGCTGCGTGCATGGCAGGGAAGCAGTTCTGCGGGATATCCATGCTCCTTGATTTCACATCCCTTGCTGGCCCTGCACCATCCGGGGCCGCGGGCCATGATCTGCCCTCCTGCCTGCGTGTCGAGGCCCGCCTGAGCCTCGCGGTGGGGCTGGAAGCGGGGCGTCTCCGTGTCACGGACCGGCGCGAGGCCGGGGCCTTCCGCTTTCGGATGCCCCGCCGCACGCCCGATGCGATCGAGGCGCTGATGGTGAATGTAGCCGGTGGGCTCGCGGGCGGGGACCGGCTGAGCCTCATGGCGCGAGCGGGAGAGGGCGCCTCGCTTGTCATCGGGAGTGCCGCGGCGGAGCGCATCTATCGCTCGGGTGGCGACACCACGCGGATATCCATCGCGCTTGCGGTCGAGCCCAGCGCGCGGCTTGTCTGGGTTCCGGCTGAAACGGTGATCCATCGAGGGGCACGCCTCACGCGCGAATTCTCGCTCTCGGTCGCGCCGGATGCGCGGCTTCTCGCGGGCGAGATGGTGCAGTTGGGCCGCGTCGCGAGCGGGGAGCGCTTCACGGCGGGGACATGGCGGGACCTCTGGCGCGTGCGGATCGGGGAACGGCTGGTGCTTGCCGAGGCGTTCCATCTCGAAGGCGAGCAGGCGCAGGCCGTCGGAAATCCCGGCGGATTGGCGGGTCATGCCTTTCTCGGAACCTTGCTGCTGGCCATGCCGGGAGCGGGTGAGCGCCTGCCGGCCTTGCGCGCGGCGCTGATGGGCGAGCCCGGCGTTCATGCCGGTGCCACCAGCCATTCCGGCCTTGTTCTTGCTCGCTTCCTGTCATCCGATGACGTGGCCCTGCGGCGTGCCTTCCTGGCGGCGCTGAGGGTGTCTGCGGGCACCGATCTGCCGCTCTCGCGGCTGCTTCTGTTGCAAGAGACGTCGAACCGAGGCCTTTCATGAATCTCTCCCCGCGCGAAAAGGACAAGCTGATCGTCGCCATGGCTGCGATGGTTGCGCGCCGCAGGCTCGAACGCGGCGTGAAGCTCAACCACCCGGAGGCGGTCGCGCTCATCACCGATCACGTAGTGGAAGGCGCGCGCGATGGCCGATCCGTGGCCGAACTCATGGAATCCGCCGCGAAAATCCTGACGCGCGCGCAAGTCATGCCGGGCATCGCCGAGATGATCCACGATGTTCAGGTGGAAGCCACCTTCCCCGACGGCACGAAGCTCGTGACCGTGCACGAACCCATTCGCTGAAAAAGAGGCGCATCGATGAAAAAATATGCAGTTTGCCTTCTCATGATGCTCCCGACGGCGGCGCTGGCCCACGCGGGTGACCACGGCCACTTCGATCTCGCCGCGCTGATCGCGCATCTCTTCGAGCCGGATCACCTGTTCTTCGCGGCCGTGACGGTCTTCGCGAGCATTCTCGCCTATCGCGCCGGACGCCGCGCCGAGGCGCGGGCTCACCTGCGCAAGGATGCCGATCATGATCCCCGGTGAAATCATCACGCAACCCGGCGAGATCGAGATGAATGTGGGGCGCGCAACGCTCCGGCTAGCGGTGGCCAATACTGGCACGCGGCCCATTCAGGTGGGCTCGCACTACCATTTCTTCGAAACCAACGCAGCCCTGAAGTTCGACCGCGAGAAGGCCAGGGGCTTCCGGCTCGACATTCCCGCCGGCACCGCCGTGCGCTTCGAGCCCGGCCAGACCCGCGAGGTCATGCTGGTGGAGATCGCCGGGAAACGCGAGGTCTACGGCTTTCGCGGGCTGGTGATGGGGAAGGTGTGACATGGCGAAACTGCCCCGCTCGATCTATGCCGACATGTTCGGCCCCACCGTGGGCGACAAGGTCCGCCTTGCGGATACCGATCTTCTCATCGAGGTTGAAAAAGATTTCACAACCTACGGTGAAGAAGTGAAATTCGGCGGCGGCAAGGTGATCCGCGACGGCATGGGGCAATCGCAGCTCAGCCGCGCGCAGGGGGCGGTCGATACCGTGATCACCAATGCGCTGATCCTCGATCACTGGGGCATCGTGAAAGCCGATATCGGCCTCAAGGGCGGGCGGATTTACAAGATCGGCAAGGCCGGCAACCCGGATATCCAGCCGGGCGTCGATATCATCATCGGGCCCGGCACGGAGGTGATCGCGAGCGAGGGGAAGATCGTCACCGCCGGCGGATTCGATACGCATATCCATTTCATCTGCCCGCAGCAGATCGAGGATGCGCTGATGAGCGGCCTCACCTCGATGCTCGGCGGCGGCACCGGCCCGGCCCATGGCACGCTCGCCACAACCTGCACGCCCGGCCCCTGGCACATGGAGATGATGCTCCGCGCGGTGGATGGCGTGCCGATGAATATCGGCCTTGCCGGCAAGGGCAACGCGGCCTTGCCCGGCGCTCTCGTGGAGATGATCGAGGCAGGCGCCTGCGCGATGAAGCTCCACGAGGATTGGGGCACCACGCCCGCGGCGATCGACAATTGCCTGTCAGTCGCCGACGATCACGATGTTCAGGTGATGATCCACACCGATACGCTGAACGAGAGTGGCTATGTGGAAGATACGGTGGCGGCGTTCAAGGGCCGCACCATCCACGCCTTCCACACCGAAGGGGCGGGCGGCGGCCACGCGCCGGACATCATGAAGATCGCCGGCCTGCCGAATGTGCTGCCCTCATCGACCAACCCCACGCGGCCCTTCACGGTGAACACGATCGATGAGCATCTCGACATGCTCATGGTCTGCCACCATCTCGATCCGTCGATCGCGGAGGATCTCGCCTTCGCCGAAAGCCGCATCCGCAAGGAAACGATCGCGGCGGAGGATATTCTCCACGATCTCGGCGCGCTCTCGATGATGAGTTCCGACAGCCAGGCCATGGGCCGCGTCGGCGAGGTGATCACCCGGACATGGCAGACCGCGCACAAGATGAAGGCGCAGCGCGGTTCGCTGCCCGAGGATTTGGGCACGGGTGCGGATAATTTCCGCGCCAAGCGTTATGTGGCGAAATACACGATCAACCCGGCCATCGCGCATGGGGTGAGCCACATCATCGGTTCGGTGGAAGCGGGAAAGCTCGCCGATCTCGTGATCTGGAGCCCGGCCTTTTTCGGCGCGAAGCCCGATCTCGTGATCAAATCGGGCATGATCATCGCGGCCCCCATGGGCGACCCCAACGCCTCCATCCCCACGCCGCAGCCCGTGCATTACCGGCCGATGTTCGGCGCCTATGGGCAGGCGATGCAGGCGACGAGCGTGACCTTCGTATCGCAGGCGGCCATCGCCAATGGCCTCGGCGGGCGGCTGGGCTTGCGCAAGGAACTCGTGGCGGTGAAGAATGTGCGCGGCGGCATCGGCAAGAAGGACATGATCCATAACGGCGCGACGCCGAAGATCGAGATCGACCCCGAAACCTACCATGTGCGCGCGGATGGCGAATTGCTGGTCTGCGAGCCTGCATCGGTTTTGCCGCTGGCGCAGCGCTATTTCCTGTTCTGACCGGCGCATGGCTTCGCCTGAACAAAGCGTGACTTGTGCTTCGCGGGATGTCGCGCCATCTCTCGGCCCATGGATATCGCTTTTCCCTGGAATGACCGCCAAGGCCGTTTCGCACCTCTGAAGGCCTTGGCGCTCGCGGGCATCATCGCGCCGGGCCTGTGGATCGGCGGGCATGGGCTCAACGGCACGCTGGGCGCGAAGCCGCTGGAAGTCGCGTTGCATGAAACCGGCCTCTGGGCCGTGCGCCTGTTGCTGGTGACGTTGGCGATCACGCCTCTCCGGCTCATTACCGGCTGGGGAAAGCTCATGCAGTTGCGCCGCATGCTCGGCGTGGCGGCGCTCGCCTATACGCTCATCCACCTGTTCCTGTATGTAGTGCAGCAGCGCTACGACCTTGTTGTCGTGGTGCTGGAGATCATCAAGCGTTTCTATCTCACCATCGGCTTCGTTGCCCTCGCGGCGATGGTCGCCTTGGGTGTCACCTCGACGGATGGTTCCATCCGCCGGATGGGCGCGGAGAGCTGGAACAGGCTGCACCGGCTCATCTATCCGCTCACCGTGCTCGCGATTTTCCACGCCTTCCTGCAGGCGAAGATCAATGTGAGCGAGGAGGTGGTGCAGATCGGCGTGTTCGTCGTGCTCATGGCCGTGCGGTTTCTGCACAGGCGCCTTTGGCTCAACGCGTGGACGCTGCTCGCGCTGGCCCTGTTCGCGGTGCCAATCACGGCCGCGCTCGAAGCCCTGTGGTACGGCCTCGCTACGGGCGTGCCCTGGCGCCGCGTCCTGGACGCGAACCTCATGCCGGCCCTTGTGCCGCGCCCGGCTGTGGTGGTGGGCGCCATCGCGCTCGCCCTGCCGCTGCTGGCGATTTTCCGCGCACGGCCTTCCGCCGCCGGCACGCGGCGTGCTAGCCTTTGATGCCCGTATCAAGACCTTGGAGAGCCCTCATGATCCGCGCCACGGAAGTCATCGCCCGGGGAGATTGGCGCGGCGATCCCGCCGATACCGTGGTGCTCGATTTCGATGATCGCCATCGCCGCCGCTTCGCCATGGAAGGCGTGGGCGGCCTGAATTTTCTGCTCGATCTGCCGGAGGCGGTCGCCTTGCGCACGGGCGACGCGCTGAAGCTCGAGGATGGGCGCATGGTGGAAGTTGTGGGCGCGAGCGAGCCTCTGGCCGAGATCCGCGCGGAAAGCCCGGAGCATCTGCTGCGCCTTGCCTGGCATCTCGGCAACCGGCATCTCCCGGTTCAGGTCGCGGGGCAGAAGCTGCGCATCCGCCGCGACCACGTGATCGAGGCGATGGTGCAGGGCCTCGGCGGGCAGGTTAGGGCTGTCGAGGCCGCCTTCGATCCCGAGGGCGGGGCCTATGCCCAGGCAATGCAGGCGCATCATCATGGCCAAGATCATCATCATGATCACGGCCATCACCATGATCATGGCCACAAGCATGAGCATGGTCACAAGCATGACCATGGTCACTCCCACGCCCATGCTCATGACCATGCGCAGGACCATGCGCATGGCGAGGGCTGTGGCTGCGGCGATCACCATGATCATGACCATCACCATGATCACCATCACCATGATCATCATCGCGATCACGGCCACAAGCACCGCTGAGCCATGATGAGCCTCGAATTCCAGCGTCAGGCGTGGTTCTCGCCGGCCTTTCCGGTCGGTGGCTTTGCCTATTCGCATGGCATCGAGGCGGCAGCGGAGGAGGGGATCGTCACGAACGGCGCCGCCCTCGCGGGCTGGATCGGTGACATTCTCAGCCTGGGCACGGGCCGCAACGACGCGATCCTGCTCGGGGAAGCGTGGCGCCTCTCGGCCGACGGGGATGCGAGCGCCTTGCACGAACTTTCCGATCTTGCGCTGGCGCTGTCGCAGGCCGCCGAGCGGCGGCTCGAAAGCGCGCAGCAGGGCACGAGCTTCCTCGCTCTCGTGCGCCGGGCCTGGCCGCATGAGCGCCTCGCGATGCTCTGGCCTCAGGAGGGGCGGGAAATCGCTTTCCCGGTTGCGGTTGGCCTTGCCGGCGGCCTTCATGGCCAGCCGCTCGATGCACTGGCCGCGAGTTATGTGCAGGCCTTCGCGGGAAACCTGCTCGCGTCCGGCATTCGCCTCGCCATCATCGGGCAGGGCGAGGCGCAGCAGCGGCTCGCGGAGCTGCAGCCCCTTGTTCTCGAAGTGGCGCGGGCTTCCCTCCTGCCGCTTTCCGCGCTTGGCGGCTCGGCCCTGATGGCCGACCTCATGGCGCTTCGGCACGAAACCCTCGACGGGAGGCTTTTCCGCTCATGAATGGACCTCTTCGCATCGGCATTGGCGGCCCGGTCGGTTCGGGCAAGACGACCCTCACCGCCGCCCTCTGCCAGCGCCTGCGCGGTTCCTGCGATCTCGCGGTGATCACCAACGACATCTACACGAAAGAGGATGCCGAAATTCTCGCGCGGCTGCAGGCCCTGCCGCTGGAACGGATCATGGGCGTGGAAACAGGTGGCTGCCCGCATACGGCGATCCGCGAGGATTGCTCGCTGAACCTTCATGCCATCGCCGAGATGCGCAAGAAATTTCCGGCCCTGGAACTGATCCTCATCGAAAGCGGCGGCGACAACCTCGCCGCGACCTTCTCGCCGGATCTCGCGGATCTCACGCTTTACGTCATCGATGTCGCGCAGGGCGAGAAAATCCCGCGAAAAGGCGGGCCGGGCATCACGCGATCCGACCTGCTGGTCATCAACAAGACCGATCTCGCGCCGCATGTCGGGGCAGATCTCGCCGTGATGGCGAGGGATGCCGCGAACCAGCGGGGCCCGCGCCCGGTGGTCTTCACGAACCTGAAGACCGGCGAGGGCGTGGCCGAGATCATCGCCTTCCTGCAAAAGCGCGGGGGACTTTCGCTGAAGGCGGCCTGATTTCCTAACCTCAAGCCGGTTCGATCAGGCTCACCGTGAAAGTGTGCATCGCGCCGTCTTCATCGCGGATCGACACGTAATCGCCGATATTGAAGCTGTGGGCACCGAAGCGGAAGCCCGCCTCGTCGTCCTCGTCGCCGGCGATGTCGTAGGTGAAGGCCCAGCTGCCGCCCTTCGAACCACCGCGATGGACGAGGTGGCCGAGGTCGAATTCCTCATCCGCCCAGAAGCGGCGGATGGTGCAGGCTTGCTTCGCCTTTGCCCATTCCCCCGCCTCCAGATGCCCATTCCCGTCGAGCGGCGCGACCATCTCGTAGCCATGGGCGGCCGAGCCGTTCGGATACTCCTTGCTGCGGGCAAGGGTGAGCGTGATGCGCTGAAGCGGCATGGAAAACTCCTGAGGGGCAACCGGTGATCTGATCTTCAGAATTCCCTATTTGCGTATCCGGGTCCATGATCTTCATCAAGGCGGGCCGGCAAGGCGGCGAGCCTTGCCGTTTGCCGGAATGCTCGCCCTCGGCTATGTCCAGACAGAAAGCTTTTTTGGAATTTGCCGGAGCGGCATGTGGACGAGAACGGAGAAACGGGCGGAGGTGCCGCGGAGGCGCCTGCCGCAAGCGTGGCTGCGCCGCGACCGCTTTTGCGCTCGGGCGCGCGCCCGGGCGCTCAAGCCGTCCGGTTCGGCAGGCCCGGCGGTCGCGATCCGCGTTATGCTGCGCTCGATCTCGGCACCAACAATTGTCGCCTGCTCATCGCCCGGCCGGATGGCGACAGCTTCCGCGTGGTCGATGCCTTCTCGCGCATCGTGCGGTTGGGCGAGGGAATCGCGACCACCGGCAACCTCTCGGATGGCGCGATCGAGCGCACGCTCGAGGCGCTGGCCGTGTGCCGCCGGAAGATCGAGGAGCGTAACGTCTCCCGCGTCCGGCTGGTGACCACCGAAGCCTGCCGTGTTGCTCGGAATGGCGCGGCCTTTCTGGCGCGCGTGCGCCATGAACTCGGTCTCGAACTGGAACTGCTCGACCGCCGATCCGAGGCACTGCTCGCCGCGGCCGGATGTTCGGCTCTCGCGCACAAGCAGGCCGAGAGCGTCGTGCTCTTCGATATCGGCGGCGGCTCGACCGAACTGGTCTGGCTGGCAATGCGGGAGAAGGCCGTGGCACCCGGCGAACCGGGAATAGCCAGTCGCGTGCGTGCCTGGGCTTCGCTTCCGGTGGGCGTCGTGACCCTCGCCGAGCGCTATGGTGGCGTGGACGTGACGCGTGACACTTTCGAGGCCATGGTGGCGGAGACGCTTTCGGCGCTTGCCGATTTCGCGGAGGCTGCGCGGCCGGCCATCGCCTGCCCGGGATTTCATCTGCTGGGCACCTCCGGCACGGTCACCACGCTTGGTGGCCTGCATCTCGGGCTCGAGAAATATGATCGCCGCCGCGTGGATGGCTTGTGGATGCGCAAGGGGGAGGTGGATGCGGCGATCGAGAACCTCATCGACATGCCCTATTCCGCGCGGGCCGCGAATGGCTGCATCGGGCGTGACCGGGCCGATCTCGTCATTGCCGGGGCCGCGATCTTCGAGGCGATCCGCCGTGCCTTTCCCTCCGAGACCATGCGCATCGGCGATCGGGGCCTGCGCGAGGGCATGCTGATCGAGATGATGCGCGCCGATGGCATGCTGAACAGGCGCCGCCGATGACGGACAAGCCCAAAGATCCCCCGATGAAAAACCACACGCCCGGCAAGCAGAAGGGCAAGGCCAGGGTTTCGGGCCGCGAAATGGCGGTGCGCCTGCGCACAGCCGGCAAGCGCACCACGAGCCAGCAGAAATGGCTCGAGCGGCAATTGAACGACCCTTACGTCGCCAGGGCCAAGGCGGAGGGCTGGCGCAGCCGCGCGGCCTACAAGTTCAAGGAAATCGATGACAAGTATCACCTGCTGAAGCCGGGCATGCGCATCATCGACCTCGGCTGCGCGCCCGGAGGCTGGTGCCAGCTCGCGGCCGAGCGCGTGCGCGCGGCGGATCAGGGCACCTCCGGCCCGGCCGATGCGGGCGAAAAACTGCCCGGCGGTTTTTCGCGGCAAGCATCGGCCAAGGGAAAAGTGATCGGCGTCGATCTTCTCCCGGTTGATCCCATCCCCGGCGTGAAGCTGCTGGAGATGGATTTCATGAGCCCCGAAGCCGATGACCGCCTCAAGGCCGAGCTTGGCGGGCTGGCCGATGGCGTTCTCTCGGACATGGCGGCGAATACCACGGGGCACAAGAAGACCGATCACCTCCGCATCATCGGCCTTGCGGAAGCGGCGGTGGCCTTCGCCCGGGAAGTGCTGGCGCCCGGCGGCTTCTTCCTGTGCAAGCTCTTCCAGGGCGGGGATACGGCGAAGCTCGTGACCGAACTCAAGCGCGATTTCGCGACCGTGCGCCACGTGAAGCCGCAGGCGAGCCGCGCGGATTCAAGCGAGCTCTATGTGCTGGCGACGGGATTCCGGGGATAGAGCATTTTCCGATCCACTGGATACCGGTTGGTCGTAGAAAATCCGATTAAGCAAAGAGATAGAGCATCCGAGCTCATTCAATCAGATCGCAATCCGCTCCAGTCACTTTCCCAGGTTTTCGTCCATCCAAGCCTCGATGTCATCAAGGCTCGCGCAGAACGGGTAATCCTGGTCGCCGAAGACGATCTTCATCGTCTCGCCGTCGCGCAGCATGTAGCCGCCATGGGCCAGAACCCGCTTGTCCGGCTTCTGGCAGGTCATGATATGTAAATTGTAGCGGATGGCGAGGCGCTTCGCCCGCCGCTCGCGCGAGGCAATGGCTTCTTTCCGACTCATGCGAGCCTTACTCCCACTCGATGATTGACCGGCTCGACAACCGTCTTGCTGTGATCCCGATGCTCATCCGGCTGAAACCAGAATCCCTGGTTGAATTTTGCGCGGTTGCGCCGACGGCGCAACAGGGGATCCGCGTCGCGGTTCAAGGCGCAAAGCCGATCGCCCCTTGCGGTGAGCGGGGCGGCGAAGACCGCCGGGGGCTGCTGGCCGAGGGCGGAATGAGGCCGTATTGACTGATTATCCGGTTTGAGGAATTGATTCCATCAGTGGCGATAACGTTCCGGGTCCCCATCATGGCCAGTTGTTTGGTTGCGAGGTCCAGCATCGGATCCCGCTCGTGGCCGATGCGGATCTGCATGAATCCCTCATCACCAACGGGAAGCCGGAGGCCAGGAACGCTTTGACGGGTTCCGGCTTTGGTCTTAACCGGCATCAGGGTAATGCGCCTTTTCTCATCCCCGCCTTCCTTATTGCCCGCAACCAAGCCCGAGAGAACCGCCATGGCCGCAACGCTGATCACCAATGCCCGCATCGTCGATGGCACCGCCGATCGCCCGACCGATCTCGTGAATGTGCTGATCGAGGGCGGAATCATCCGCGAGGTTGGTGCAAAACTGCGATCGGAGAAGGCGCGGGTGATCGACCTGGCCCGGCGCACGCTCATGCCCGGCCTGATCGACGCCCATGTGCATGTGGTGGCCGTGAGCGCCAATCTCGGCACCAATGCCGAATTGCCGGATTCGCTCGTCACGGCGCGCTCGTTCAAGGTGATGAACGGCATGCTGATGCGCGGCTTCACCACCGTGCGCGATGTCGGCGGGGCCGATCACGGGCTGGAGGTCGCCGCGGAGGAAGGGCCCATCCCCGCGCCGCGCCTCGTGCGTTCGGGCAAGGCGCTGAGCCAGACCGGCGGGCATTGCGATTTCCGCGGCCGCTTCAACGATCGCCCCGCAATCCAGAGCGGTTTCCGCCTCGGCGCGCTGGGCCGGCTCTGCGATGGCGTGGCCGAGGTGCGAAAAGCGGCCCGCGAGGAAATCAAGCAGGGCGCGGCCTTCATCAAGATCATGGCGAATGGCGGCGTGGCCTCGCCGACGGATCCCATCCACTTCCTCGGTTTCGCGCGCGAGGAAATCCTCGCGGCGGTGGAGGAAGCGAAGAATGCAGGGACTTATGT
>NZ_JBJTDY010000078.1:0-11256 GCF_046092605.1 Rhabdaerophilum sp.
GCTCTCCTCGCTCATCACCGCCATGTGATGGGTGACGTTGGTGAAGATCTGCGGCGCGAGTTAGGGCGTGCCAGCGCGATGGGCGGCCCAATCCACCGGGCAGTGATGGGGTTTCGCGCCGGCCTTCATCGCCGCGGGCGAGCTCAACGGTTTTGCCGAGCGCGCCCGGCACATGATTGCCATCGCCCCTGAGGCGCTGGCGGATATCGTGCCGGAAAGGCGCGAAGGCTTCACGCGGTTCATCCGGCGCGGGCCCGCCGGCATCGTCTTCACCATCGCGCCGTGGACCTACCCCTATCTCACGGCGGTGTATCGGGTGGGGCCGGCGCTGGTCGCGGGGAACGCCGTGATCCTGAAGCACGCGGCGCAGACCCTGCTGGTGGGCGAGCGCTTCCAGATGGCGGCCGATGCCGCCGGGTTGCCGAAGGGGCTCTTCCGCACGCTCACCCTCGGCCATGAGCAGACGCTGAAGATCATCTCCTCCGGCTCGGTCAACCAGGTCTGTTTCACGGGCTCCGTGGAAGCGGGGCGCGTCATCGAGCGCGCGGCGGCGGGCACGTTCACGGGCGTCGGGCTTGAGCTTGGCGGGAAGGACCCGGCCTATATTCGCCCCGATTGCGATTGGCAGAACGCGGTGGAGACGGTGATCGATGCTGCCTTCTTCAATTCCGGCCAATGCTGCTGCGGCATCGAGCGGGCTTACGTGCATGCCGATATCTTCGACAGGTTCGTGGCCGACGCGAAGGCGCTTGTGAAGCAATATGTGATGGGCAACCCGCTGAGCGAGGCCGTGACGCTGGGCCCGATGGCGCAGTTGCGCCTCGCGGATGTGGTGCGCGCGCAATCCAACGCGGCGATGAAGGCGGGCGCGAAGCCGCAGCTCTGCCCGGTGGATTGGGCCGCGAATCGCGATGGCACGCCCTATCTCGCGCCGCAGATCTTCACCAACGTCACCCATGACATGGCGGTGATGAGCGAGGAGAGCTTCGGCCCCGTGCTCGGCATCATGCCCGTACGCGATGATGACGAAGCGATCCGCCTCATGAACGACAGCAGATACGGCCTCACCGCCGCGATCTTCACGCGGGATATCGCGGCGGCCGAACGCATCGGCGAAAGGCTCGAAACAGGCACGGTCTTCGCGAACCGGGCGGATTATCTCGATCCCGGCCTCGCCTGGACCGGGTGCAAGGAAACCGGGCGCGGCGTTTCGCTCTCCGTCCTCGGCTACGACGCGCTGACCCGCCCCAAGAGCTTCCACCTGAAACACGTCTGAGACCGACCATGAACCTTCGCGGCAACTGGAACTACCCCACCGCTGTGCGCTTCGGCGCGGGGCGCATCTTGGAACTCGCCGATGCGGTGAGGAAGGCGGGCCTTTCGCGACCCCTGCTGGTGACCGACCCCGTGCTTGCGAAGATGCCGATGGTCGCGGCCGCCAAGGCGCAGCTGGATGCGGCGGGTTTGCCTTGCGCCATCTTCTCCGATGTGAAGCCAAACCCGGTGGCGGCGAATGTGGAAGCGGGCATCGCGGTGCTGCGCGCGGGGCAGCATGATGGCGTGGTGGCCTTCGGCGGGGGCTCGGCGCTCGATGCCGGCAAGGTCATCGCCTTCATGGCCGGGCAGACGCGTCCGATGTGGGATTTCGAGGATGTCGGCGATTGGTGGACGCGCGCAGACCCGGCCGGCATTTTCCCCATCGTCGCGGTGCCCACCACGGCCGGCACAGGTTCGGAAGTGGGTCGCGCCGGCGTCATCACGGATGAGTTCACGCATACGAAGAAGGTGATCTTCCACCCGCTGATGATGCCGAAGATCACGATCTGCGATCCCGAACTCACCATCGGCATGCCCCGCTTGATCACGGTCGGCACGGGGATGGATGCCTTCGCGCATTGCCTCGAAGCCTATTGCGGGCCGTTCTACCATCCGCTGGCCGATGGCATCGCGCTCGAGGGGATGCGCCTCGTGAAGGAATATCTGCCGCGCGCGGCGAAGGACGGCGCGGATCTCGAGGCCCGCGCCCACATGATGAGTGCTGCCGCGATGGGCGCAACCGCCTTCCAGAAGGCACTTGGCGCGATCCACGCGCTCTCGCATCCCGTGGGCTCGCTCTACAACACGCATCACGGCATGACGAACGCCGTCTTCATGCCCTATGTGCTGGAATTCAATCGCCGCGTGATCGACGAGAAGCTCACGCGCGTCGCGGCCTATCTCGGGTTGCAACCGAGCTACTCTGCCTTCCTCGATTTCGTGATGAAGCTGCGCGCTGAACTCGGCGTTCCGCACACGCTGAAGGAACTCGGCGTGCAGAGCCCTGATGTCGCGCTGATGGCCACGATGTCCCCCAACGATCCCACCGCCGGCGGCAATCCCGTGCCGCTGACGGAAGAGGCCTGCGCCGACCTCTTCCGGCGGGCCATCGAGGGACGGGTGTGATTTCAACCGATTGTGGCAAGTTCATCTTTACCTTGCAACCAATAATTGTGGGGCGGCGATGCATGCAAGGCGTGTGTCGCCATTTCCGTTTTCCGGCGCTCTCAGGGTCTGAAACGGCGTATTTGCGCGATTTTGCCGCGCATTTGAATGAAACTTCCGGGAACTTCGCTCTCGCGGCTCCGCGATCGATTTAAAACTTTGTTCCGGTTTTGGCGCGAGCGTTCGGGAACTGAAATCCCGTTTCCACGAGGTCAGCCATGGGTTGCCAAAAGCTTTCTACCTTGACGCGTCGTTTCGCGCGAGACCGCCGCGGTCAAGTCGCCATGATCTTCGCCCTGAGTTCCGTGGGATTGATCGGCGTCACTGGCCTTGCCGTGGATTATGCACGCGGCGCGCAAGCCAAATCCTCACTTTTCTTTGCGGCGGACGCGGCCGCCCTCGCGGGAGCCCGCCTCGTCGGAACTCCCGCCGAGCGCGAGGAAGCGGCGAAGCAGGTTTTTGAGGCCAACCTCAGTCAGAGTGAAAACGATCTGACCAAGATCTCGATGAAGCCGGAGAACATCGTGAAGGATGGCCGCAACTACGGCTTTCGGATCACGGCCTCGGCCGACATCCCCACCACGATGAGCCGGATTCTCGGCCACCAGGACCTCAGCGTTTCCACCTTCGCGGAAGCGATCGGCACGCTCAACACGCCTACCGAAGTGGTGCTGGCGCTTGACACGACCTTTTCGATGACCGGCTGGAAGATCGCGACGCTCAAGGATGCCGCGAGCAAGCTGATCGACGATCTGAAGCCTCTGGCGCTGGACCCGGACAAGCTGAAATTCGGCATCGTGCCCTTCGGGCAATATGTGAATATCGGCGTTTCGAACCGCAACGAGCCTTGGATGAATGTCGCGCCGGATTCCTCGACCACGACGACCAGCTGCAAGATGGAAAAGCAGGTGATCGGCTCGACGAACTGCCAGCAGTTCTGGGTGCCCCCGCAGCCAGCGAAGCCGCCGGGGACCTGCTATAATGATGGTGTTCCCTTTACCTGTGGTGGCTCTGCCGCCAAGGCCGGGTACTTCCAGACCAAGTGCGACCCGGTTTACGGGCCGGACAAGGAAGTCTGCAAGACCACGACCACCACCTTGAAATGGAACGGCTGCGCCGGCTCGCGCAGTTACCCGCTCAACACACTGGATGGAAGCTACGGCACACGCATCCCGGGCATCATGAACATCACCTGCGGCACGGAGATTCTCGATCTGACCACCGATGCAACCTCGGCGAAGGCCCGCATCCAGGCGCTCACGCCGAATGGCGAGACCTATATCCCGGGGGGCCTGATCTGGGCCTGGCGCATGCTTTCGCCGCAGGCGCCGCTCAGCAACGCCGCGACCCGCACAACGGCGAACCCCGTGCGCAAGTTCCTGATCCTGATGACGGATGGCCTGAATACCAAGTCACCGAACTATCCCACCCATAACGGCTCGAATGGTGCGCTCTCGAACCAGCTCGTCAAGGAGACCTGCAAGAACATCTCCAAGGATACGGCCAATGCCATCACCATCTATTCGGTGGCCTTCGATGTGAGCGACGTGCCGACCAAGGAACTCCTGAAGACCTGTGCCCTCGATACGGGCGGCCAGTTCTTCGATGCGAAAAATGCGGCGGAATTCCTGGCGGCATTCTCGAAGATCGGCATGAATATCAGCGAGCTTCGCCTGACGAAGTGACGCGCCGGAGGATGGGGCCCTGCCGGAGCGCGGGCCCCATCGCGAAGACCCGGCAGCGATGCCGGGTTTCTTGTTTTCAGGAACGGGCCGGCGAGGCTCAGGCCACCTTGCGAACGGCGTCCGCCGCGAATTCCGGCCCGAATTGGGCTTCGGCCGAAAGCGGGCGGCCGAACAGGAAGCCCTGGGCATAGCGCGCGCCTTCGAAGATCAGAATGTCGCGCTGATGGGTGGTCTCGACGCCCTCGACCACGACATCCACGCCGAGATCGTGCCCAAGGCCAAGGATCGCGCGGCGGATCGCCATGTTCATGGTGCCGTCGTCGGTATCGTGCACGAAGGAGCGGTCGATCTTGATCTTGTCGAAGGGGAATTTCTGGATGTAGCTCAGTGAGGAATGGCCGATGCCGAAATCGTCAAGCGCGATCTGCACCCCCAGCAGGCGAAGCTGGCGCAGGATGTCGAGCGTGCGGTTATCGTCGATCAGCAGCACGGATTCCGTAATCTCGATGATCAGCCGATGCGGGGCGAGGCCGGCCATCGCCAGCGCGTTGATGACCGATACCGCGAGCTGGTGGTTGCGGAACTGAACCGATGAAAGGTTCACGCAGACGGACAATTCTGCCGGAAGCTTCGCGAAGGTGCGGCAGGCCTGCCGGAGAACGATTTCGCCGATCTGCAGGATGAGCCCGCCCTCCTCCGCGATTTCCACGAAATAGGCCGGCGACAGCAGGCCCTTGCGTGGATGGTTCCAGCGGATCAGCGCCTCGTAGGCAATCGGCTGGTTGCGCTCGAGATCGATGATCGGCTGGTAATAGAGCACGAACTCGTCGTTCTGGATGGCGCGGCGCAGTTCCTGCTCCACCTCCCGCCGCGCGCGGATCGCCGCTGTCATGCCCTCATCGAAGAAGGCATAGGTGCCGCGCCCGTCGCGTTTTGCGCGATAGAGCGCGATATCCGCCTTCTTGAACAATTCATGCGGATCGGTGCCATCGGCCGGGGAGAGGGCCACGCCGACGCTGGCCCCCACGAAGACGCGCTTGCCTCGCACGCGGTAGGGCATGGAAAGCTTGCGGATGATGCTCTTGCACAGCTGCACCACCGCCTCCCTTTCCCGTAATTCCGGCAGGATCACCGCGAATTCGTCGCCGCCGAACCGCGCGGCCATCCCGGCTTGCGCCACCACGCGCGAGAGGCGTCGCGCCGCGAGCTGCAGCAGCACGTCGCCCACATCATGCCCCATCGTGTCGTTCACGTCCTTGAAGTGATCGAGGTCGAGGCAAAGGATCGCGAGCTCATTGCCACGCCGGTTGGTTGCGAGGGCATTGCCCAGTTTTTCGAGGAAGAGGGTCCGGTTCGGAAGATTCGTCAGCACATCGTGCAGGGCGAGATGCTGGATCTCGCTCTCGGCCTTCTTGCGGTCCGTCGCGTCGATGACCATGCCCTCGTAATAGAGTGGATTGCCTTCGTCATCGCGCACGATCCAGGCCGATTCAGACACCCAGACCCGCTCGCGCGTTCGGATCCGATAGACCTCGGAAACGAAATCCGAGACACGGCCTTCCTTCTGCATGATGGCTGCGAATTCATCACGACGATTGGGGTTCACATACCAGTCGCGGGCCGGATACTCACCCGATTGCAGCATCTCTGCCTCGGAGGCAAAACCGTTGAGCCGGGCCAGCGCCGGATTGGCGCGAAGCTGCCGTCCGTCGATCGACGACCGGTAGATCCCCACGATCGAGTTCTCGAACAGCGAGCGGAATTCCGCCTCCGCCCGCTGGATGCGATCCCCGTGCTGGCGCGCATCGGTCACATCGGTGAAGGTGCGAACCGCGCCGCCATCCGCCATGGGGATGGTGCGGATGTCGAGCACGCGGCCGTTCGGCCGCTTGTGCTCATAGGCCAGGAACTTGTCCAGAACGCCGCCATTGCGCACGAAATGGATAAACTCCTCGCTCTGGCCTTCGAATTCGCCATTGCGGAACTGGAACTCGGTCAATTCGCGGAACCGCATGCCCAGCCGGAGGATGCCCTCGGGAAGACCCAGAAGCTCCACCACGCGGGCATTGAAGAATTCGATCCGCCGGTCGGCGCTGATCTTCAGCACGCCTTGCGTCACATGCTCGATGGTTTCCTCGAGCAGGCGGCGGGCCAGCTCCACCTCGCGCTGGCGGGAGACGATATCGGTGATATCCGAAAGGACGCGAACCTCGCCACCCTGTGGCAACCGGCGCGTCTGCACGCGCAACACCGTGCCATCCGGCCGGGTGTGCTCAAGAATGCGATTGTCCGGTTCTTGGGCCGAGGTGTTCACCCAATGGCGGAACCCGGCTTCCGCGCGGTCGAACTCCCCTCTGGCCATCATGCGATCCAAGACCGTGCGGAAAAGCGGGCGGCCGCGGCATTCCTCGTGCGTCAAACCCGCAAATTCGACGAAGCGGGAATTGTAGCTGCTGATCCGGCCCTCGCTGTCGATCATCACGATGCCCTGGTCCACATTGTCCAGGGTCATGTTCAGTGCATCAGTCGCCTCGGCAAGCTCCGCCGTGCGGGCCGCCACCAAGGCCTGGAGGCTGCGATTGAGCTGGTCGACTTCCTCGATCATCACGGCGATCGAGTGTTCTGTGCGCCGCTGCTCGCGTTCGGCCTCGGCATAGGCCGCGGTCACGAGCTCCCCCAGCCGAGCGAGATCCACGCTCTGGTCGGGCCGGGTCGCTTGCGCGAGTTGCTTTTCGTAGAGACGGTGGGACATCAAGCTTCGTCGTTCGTTTCCGAGACCGTCACGACGGTCATGGTCTGGTTATGCAATTGCGCGAAGCCGGATTGGGCATGCGGTGAAATCTCCCCATAGGAATAGAAGCCGATCAGCGCATGCCGGACTGCCATGGCTTCCGCCGCGGCCTCGACCTCGTTCACCGCGCACTGGCCCGTCAGCAGGCGCCGCCCAATGCAGGAGACCAGAAGCGCCAGTCCTTCCGCCTCGCTCGCCCTTGGCTGCGCCTGACGCATGGCCCCGGCGGCACTCTGGGCCATCCTTGCGGAGTTGCCACGCATCAATTGTGCGCTCCAGCCCTGCGGCATGTCTCCGGCAAAGATCATCTCGCCGCTCGCCTGATCGATCGAGAGAATCGTCCGCACCACATCCTGCCCGGTCTGGCCTTGGGGCTCGATGCGCAACGGAAAAAGCAAGGCCGAACCGGGGAGGGCGCGTAGATCTTCCTCGTCGAGATAGCGACGATAGAGTTCGAAAGCCGGCCGGCCATCGAGTTCCTGCAGCAAATTGCCCTGTGACCGGGTGATGACGCGGCGGGGGCTGAAAGGCGTCCAGCCGCCGGCATGGCCGGTCTGGATCGAGAGATGATCGCCATAAAGGCCGATCGCCACAACGCAACCGCTTGCCGGCGGCGCGTTGGCCCCCACGAGCGTTCGTTCGAAGGCGGCTCCATCGCCGGCAAGCCCGCCGCTGATGGTCACCATGGGGCTCACGGCGTCCTGTAAGCCGGCGACAAGGGCCGTGCCGTTGACGCTCAGACCATCGGAGAAGACCAGCATCGCACGCAGGTCGAGCGCGGCCAGTTGCCGGCCAAGGGCGGCACCGGCCTCAGCCGAGTGGCTTGGTGACCTGACCTCGACCGAGGCGAGCCGCACGCGGGATTCATGGAACCCCACCGCGACCGCCAGCACCCGATCGTCGCAGATCTGCGTCTGGTCGAACTGGCCGCCGGTGGAGCAGCCAACGAGAGCCGTGTGGGGAAAGGTCTGGCGCAGGGAATCGTAGCAGGCGGGATCGGACAGCAGCGCGCGCGACCCAAAATACAGAACGAAATCGGGCTCGAAGCCCGCTTCGCCATGCCATGAAAGGCCAATGCCGGGTTTCCAATCAAATTGGCGAGTTCGCATGAAGACACCATGTTCTATGGCTCGAGCCTTTTTACATGCGCAATTCCTAAAGAAATGCCTTCTCTCGAAGTGCTTCGCCGCAGCCTGCCACCCTTGGGGGGAGCACGGTCTTGCTGGCGGCCGGATTGGTTTCAGGCCGCTGCCTTGCGGCGCCTCAGCCTCCAGATGATCGGAGACAGGATTGCAATCGCCGCCAGCACCAGCAGCGTGAGCGAGAGGGGCTTCTGCAGGAAGATCATCGGATCGCCATTCGAGATGGTCATCGCACGGCGGAATTCCTGTTCCGCCATC
The DNA here is from genome assembly GCF_046092605.1 of Rhabdaerophilum sp. Lineage (NCBI taxonomy): Bacteria > Pseudomonadati > Pseudomonadota > Alphaproteobacteria > Hyphomicrobiales > Rhabdaerophilaceae > Rhabdaerophilum > Rhabdaerophilum sp. Next base: position 8,358 of record NZ_JBJTDY010000078.1, read on the forward strand.
GGCCCCAGGATCATGCCGATGATGACCGGCGATGTCGGGAAATCAAACCGGCGCATCATGAAGCCCATGAAGCCCACGATATAAAGCAGGATGAGATCCACCACCGAGCGGCTGATGCCATAAGTGCCGATCGTCGCCAAGACGAGGATGCCACCGTAGAGCAGCGGCTGCGGGATTTTCAGGATCTTCACCCACAGTCCCACCAACGGCAGGTTCAGCACCAGCAGCATCACATTCCCGATGAAGAGCGAGGCGATCAGCGTCCAGACGAGCTGCCCTTGCGTCGCGAGCAGTTGAGGCCCCGGGTTGATGCCATAGCTCTGGAAGGCCGAGAGCATGATGGCGGCGGTGGCCGAGGTCGGCAGGCCTAAAGTGAGCATCGGCACGAGCACGCCGGCGGCAGACGCGTTGTTCGCGGCTTCCGGCCCGGCAACGCCCTCGATGGCGCCATGGCCGAATTCCTCAGGGTTCTTCGCGAGCTTCTTCTCGGTGTAATAGGAGAGGAAGGTCGGAATTTCCGCACCACCCGCAGGCATTGCGCCGATGGGGAAGCCAAAGGCTGTTCCGCGCAGCCAGGGCTTCCAGGAGCGCTTCCAGTCCTCCTTCGTCATGCCCACCGGGCCCTTGATGTCGATGACTTCCTCTTCTGTCTTCCTTTGCGTCGCGAGATGCAGGGTCTCGCCCACCGCGAAGAGGCCGACGGCCACGATCAGCACGTTGATGCCATCCAGCAGTTCCACGATCCCGAAGGTGAAGCGCGGCTGGCCCGATTGCAGGTCGATGCCGATCATCCCGAAGAACAGGCCGATGGCGAGCGCGGTGAGCCCTCGCAGGGCGGATGATCCGAGCACCGCCGACACGGTGACGAAACAGAGGATCATCAGCGAGAAATATTCGGCTGGCCCGAATTTCAGCGCCAGTTCCACGACAGGCTGGGCCAGGAAGGTGATGCCCAGCGTGCCGAAGGTGCCGGCCACGAACGATCCCACGGCAGCCGTGGCGAGAGCCGCGCCGGCGCGGCCCTTCTTCGCCATCTTGTGGCCTTCCATCGCGGTGATGATGGTTGCGCTCTCGCCCGGTGTGTTGATCAGGATGGAGGTGGTCGAGCCGCCATACATCGCGCCGTAATAGATGCCGGCGAACAGGATGAAGGCCGAGGTCGGGTCCACCTTGTAGGTGATGGGCAGGAGCAGCGCGATGGTCAGCCCCGGACCGAGACCCGGCAGCACGCCGATGGCCGTGCCGACGGTAACCCCTGCGAGCGCCCATAGCAGGTTCATGGGCGTCAGCGCATTGGCGAAGCCCTGCATCAGAAGAGCGAGAGTATCCATGATGTTCCCCCCGGAACGTCGCTTCGCCGCGAGGCGAGTCCCTGCCCAGTCCCTGCCTCAGAGGAGCTTCTCGATCAGCCCGGAGCCGATCTTGTAGCCGAGAATGCGGTCGAACCCGACATAGGAAATCAGCGCCAGCCCGAAGCCGATCGCCGCATCCCGCAGGAATTTCCGGCTGCCGAAGCCGCGCGCCACGCAGGCAAAGAGCAGCGTCGAGGACAGGATGAAGCCGATCCACTCGATGAGGACGACATTGAGCACAAGCCCGAGGGTCACCCAGCCCAGCGAACCCCATTCGCTCAGCGTGCCTTCCTGGTCGGCTGCCCAGCCGCCGCGAAACGCCGCGACGAGCAGCAGAGCGCCCAGCACCAGGAGGAAGCCCGCGACGAACCAGGCGAAAACCGAAGGGCCGACCGTGGTGTAAAGAACCTGCGGAATGAGTGTTGACTGCCATGCGGCCGCAAGGCCCAGCGCGATGACGCCAAAGGCGACGAGCCTGTGCGGCAGCGTGGATTCGATGTGTTCGGATGATGAATCGGACATGGCTCCTCCAGTTCCCCCTCTGGATGCACAAACGGCACGTCGCAGCGAAGCCCAGTTCGCCACGAATTTCAATGCCTTGCTTGAAACGCTTGATAAAAAAGCGCTCCAGAAAGGGACGGGGCGATCCGTCATCGCCCCGTCCGGCAGGCCTGGCCCTGTGCCTCAGCTGGCGAGGCCGAGATCCTTCAGGATCGTGGTGGTGTCGGCGACGTTCTGCTTCACGTATTCGCCGAACTTGTCGCCGGTGAGGTAGATGCCTTCCCAGCCGCGCGTCTCGAGCGTCTTCTTCCAGGCCGGGCCGTTGACCATCTTGTCCATCAGCGCCACGAGTCCATCACGCTGCGCGGTGGTGATGCCCGGAGCGCCGAACACGCCGCGCCAGTTCCACAGCACGATATTGATGCCCTGCTCCTTGAGCGAGGGCACGTTGTGCTGTGCGGCTTCCGAGGAAACCGCCAGCGCGCGCAGCTTGCCGGCTTTCACCTGCTCCTCGAATTCGCCATAGCCCGACACGCCGGCCGAGACCTGGTTGCCAAGCAGGGCCGCCTGGGCCGGGCCACCGCCCGCGAAGGCGACGTAGCTCGTCTGGCGCGGATCGACGCCATTGGCCTTGGCGATCTGCCCCACGAGAATGTGATCCGTGCCGCCCGCCGAACCGCCGGCCCAGGAGACCGATTTCGGGTCCTTCTTGAGCTGCGCGACAAGGTCCGCCATCGTCTTGAAGGGCGAGGCCGCCGGAACCACCACCACCAGCGCCTCGCCGGTGAGGCGCGCGATCGGGGTCACGTCGAGGATGGTCATCGGGCTCTTGTTGGCGATGCCAGCGCCGACGGCATCCTGAGCGAGTTCAGGATCGAGAATGTCGGCGGCGCCGGCGGCATGGTCGGCCTGCCGCGCTTCGCAGGCCAGAAGAAGGGCCAGGGCAATGCGATCATGATCGGCGGCCTCGTGATGGTCGGCGCTGGCATCGCCAACAAGAGCCCGATGACCATCCTCGACGTGACCCCGATCGCGCGCCTCACCGG
>NZ_JBJTDY010000079.1:0-20391 GCF_046092605.1 Rhabdaerophilum sp.
GCCCTGGCCCTTCTTCTGGCCCACGAAGCGCGGAAGACCGACCATGCCGCCGGCACCGCCGACATTCTCGATCCTGAACTCGCTCAGGATGCCGTCGGCGCGCATCGCCGCTTCCATCGCGCGGCCTGTCGCATCCCAGCCACCGCCCGGTGCCGCCGGAATGAAGATGTCGAGGCTGGTGATGGCCTGCGCCCGAGCCGGAATGGCCAGCGGCAGGCCAAGGCCCGCCAAGGTGGCGCCGGCTGCACCCGCCTTCAGAATTTCACGCCTGGTCGTCATCTGGTTCCTCCCTGTCTGAACCGTTCGTGTTGTTCTTGAAACGAGAACGAGAAGTCCTCCATCACTCCGTCATCTGTCAACCGGCCATGTGGCGGAGTCGTGAATCCGGGAAGAAAGCCTGCTTGTTCTTGGAGGGTGACGTCCCTTTTGGTGGTGTAGGTCGACGGAGCCGTGTTTCCTGCGGCGCGCGGAGATCCCACGAGGCTTGGTCATCCGGGATAGGCGCGCCAGATGCCGGACGGGTCCCGGATTTCGAGGCCCTCCGGCCCCTGGCGCAGAGAATCCGGCCCGATCGGCACCTTGCCGTGCCCGCCGGGCAGATCGAGCACATAAGCCGGGATCGCCGGGCCGGAGAGCCGACCGCGCAAGCGCCCATAGATCGCCTGACCCTCCGCAATGCCAAGACGGAAATGGCTCGTGCCCGGCGCGAGATCAGGGTGGTGGAGGTAGAGCGGCCGGATGCGGTTCGCGACCATGGCGCGGAAGAGCGCCGCGAGCGTCTCGGTCTCGGCATTCACGCCCTTCAGCAGCACCGTCTGGCCCAGCAGCACGAGGCCGGCATCGGCAAGGCAGGCGATGGCGGCTTCGGCGGCGGGCGTGAATTCGCTTCGGTGGTTCGCGTGGATCGCGATGCTCACGGCCCTGCCGGGGATGGCGAGTGCGCGGACCATCTCCGCAGTCACCCGCTCCGGCGCCACCATCGGCACGCGGCTATGCCAGCGCATGAGCTTCACATGCGGAATGCGCGCGAGCCGCTCGCCCATGGCACCGATGCGCCGGGCCGAGAGCATCAGCGGATCGCCGCCGGTGACAATCACCTCGAAGATGCCGGGATGCGCCGCGATGTAATCGAAAATCATCTCCAGTTCGGCATCATCAAGCATGCCGTCGCCGTTCGGCCCCACCATCTCGCGGCGGAAGCAGAAGCGGCAATAGACAGGGCAGGCATGGAGCGCCTTGATCAGCACGCGATCCGGGTAACGATGCACGAGGCCCTTGACGGGCGAATGTGAATGATCGCCGATCGGGTCGGGGTTTTCCGCCGGCATGGTCACGAGTTCGCGCGCATCGGGCAGGAACTGTGCGGCGATGCCGGGCGCCCCCTGTCGGATGAGCGCGGAAATCGCCGGGGTGATCGCGACGGCGTAGCGCGCGGCAACAGCCTCCAGTTCCGGTGTCGCGCCGTCTTCCAGCAGGGCCGCTGCTTCCAGGTCATCGATGCTGCGCAGCGTCTTCATCTACCCTCGCCACAGGGAAAAGGCGTGGCAATCACCTCCTGCACGCTCTCGACCCCCGCCGCGAGCATGGCCAGCCGATCGAAACCGAGGGCCGCGCCAGAGGCGGGTGGCATATGGGCCAGGGCTGAGAGGAAATCCTCGTCGATCGGGTAGCTTTCGCCATAGAGGCGCTGCTTCTCGGCCATGTCGGCCTCGAAACGGCGGCGCTGCTCGGCTGCATCGGTGAGTTCGCCGAAGGCATTGGCGAGTTCGATGCCGCAGACATAAAGCTCGAAGCGCTCGGCGAAGCGCGGATCATCCCGGCAAGCGCGGGCCAAAGCGGCCTCGGAAACGGGATAGCGATCGAGGATCGTCGCGCGGCCCTGCCCGAGATGCGGCTCGATGCGCTCGGTGAGGATGCGCGAGAAGATGTCGCCCCATGTGTCGTCCGGGGCAACGCGCATGCCGATCCGCTTGGCCTCTGCCGCGAAGGCATCGCGATCCGTCAGGCATGCTTCCAACGCGATGCCGGCATGGCGCAAGAACGCGTCCACCAGTGACAGCCGCTCGGGTTCGGCGGCGAGGTCGCAGCGGCGATCACGGAAATGCGCCTCCCGCCGCCCGCCAATCTCGCTCGCGAGACGCAGCAGGGCCGCGCAATCGGCCATCAGGGCAGTGTAATCCTCCCCCGCCCGATACCATTCGAGCATCACGAATTCCGGCGCGTGCAGGCGCGAGGCTTCCCGCGCGCGAAAGACCGGCGCGAACTGGAAGAGGCGCTCCTCGCCTGCCGCCAGCAGCTTCTTCATCGCGAATTCGGGCGAAGTGTGAAGATAGCCGCGCGCGGCCTCGCCAGCGGCATCGATCCAATGCGCCTCGAAGGCGTGGAGATGCGTCTCGTTGCCGGGCGAGACCTGCACGAGGCCCGTCTCGACCTCCCAGAAGCCCTGGCCCTCGAAATGCGCGCGGATCGCGGCCTTCAGACGCGCGCGCAACCGCAAGGCCGGACGACGGCGCTGATGGGTTTCGCGGTGCCAGAAGGGCGTGGCGGGCATCGAAGCTCCGGATTCCTCCTGCGAAAGGGTTGGCGTTTCTCAAGGAAGCGGCTATGGAGCCGGACTTTCCGAAAAGCAATCGCGCTTCCATCAGACGGGGATATCCGTGGTCAAGGTCATCGCTTCCTCCATCCGCAAGGGCAATGTCATCGAGGTGGATGACCGGCTCTATTCCGTCATTTCCGCAGAAAGCTTCTTCCCCGGCAAGGGCACGCCCACGACCCAGATCGACGGCCGCCGCCTTTCGGATGGCGTGAAATCCACCTTCCGCTACCGCACGACGGAGCAGGTGGAGAAGGCCTTCGTGGAAGAGAAGGATTACTCCTACCTCTACCCGGATGATAACGGCTACATCTTCATGGATCAGGAAAACTATGAGCAGGTGACCGTGCCCGGCGACGTGATCGGCGATGGCGTGGCCTATCTGCAGGAAGGCATGATCGTGAAGCTCGGCGTGTTCAACGGTGCCGCCGTGACGATCACGCTGCCGCAGCGCGTCATCCTCGAGATCACAGAGACCGAGCCGGTGACCAAGGGCCAGACGGCCTCCTCCTCCTACAAGCCCGCGATCCTTTCGAACGGCGTGCGCACGGCCATTCCGCCGCATGTCACCGCCGGAACGCGCGTGGTGATCAACACGGAAGACGGCTCCTACGTGGAGCGTGCGAAGGATTAGTCCCTCGAACCCGGCGACACCCCTCCATGGCCAACCCCCTGCTGGTTGAAATCACGCGTGGCGGCATCGTCGAGAGCGGGCATCGGGGCGCGCTGGCGGTGGTCGATCCCGAAGGCCGGCTGGTCTTCGCGCTGGGCGATATCGAGCGGCCCATCTTCCCGCGCTCGGCCGTGAAGGGTTTTCAGGCCCTGCCGCTGATCGAAAGCGGCGCGGCGGATCGTTTCGGCCTGACGGATGCCGAACTCGCGCTCGCCTGCGCCAGCCATTCCGGCGAGGAGGAGCACACGAAGACAGCAGCCTCCATGCTCGCCAAGGCGGGGCGGGATGAAACCTGCCTCGAATGCGGCGCGCATTGGCCGATGCTGAACCAGCGCGCCCGTGAAGCAAAAGGGCCGAATGGCGACCGCGCGCTTCAAGCCCTCGTTGCCGCCGGCCTCAAACCCTCGGCGCTGCACAACAATTGCTCCGGCAAACATGCGGGCTTTGTCTGCCTGGCGATTGCGACGGGCCACGACCCCAAGGGCTACATCCAGCCCGAGCACCCGACGATGCGGGAAATCACCGCCGCGCTTCAGGCCATGACCGGCTTTGATCTTGCGAAAGCCACGCGCGGCGTCGATGGCTGCTCGATCCCGACCTATGCCATTCCGCTGCGCCATCTCGCGGCGGGCTTCGCGAAATTCGCGAGCGGCGTCGGGCTGTCGCCGGCTCGCGCGCAGGCGGCCCGGCGCCTGCGGCAGGCGGTTGCCGCCTCTCCCTTCCATGTCGCGGGAACGGGCCGCTTCGATACGGTGGTGATGGAAACCTTGCGCGAGCGCGCCTTCATCAAGACCGGGGCCGAGGGCGTCTATTGCGGCGCGCTCCCCGAGTTGGGCTACGGCATCGCGCTGAAAATCGACGATGGCGCGACCCGCGCCTCGGAGACCGTGATGGCAGCACTCCTCGCGCGCTTCCTTGCGCTCGGCAGCGAGGCGAAGGTCGTCACCGAGCGGCTCGATCATCGCATGGCCAATTGGAATGGAATCGAGGTCGGCCGGATGCGGCCTGTCGCTGCTTTACGGGGCTAAACGGCTCGCCAGAACCAGCCGCCGCGCGATCGCCGCGCTGCCCGCGAGCAAGGGCCCGAAGGCGATGCCGCGCGGATCGCTGCTATTCCTGACGCGCGGAACATGCACAAACACCACCGGCACCTTCGATTTCGTGCCGCGAAGCGCGAAGCGATAGGCTGCGTTGCAGAGATAGGGGCCGGCATTCCGCGACAATCGAACCGGGTTACCCGCTTCGCGCAGCAAATCCCGCAGGCGCGGCATCGGCGCGCGCCCCTTGAGGATCGCCGGGCCGGAATCGAGGCGCGCGAGCTTCGGCAGGCGCCCCGAGGCATCCCGCGCGGTGCGGCTTGTCCTGTTCCTCGCGACGATCTCCACCGTCACCGCCTTCCGCCTGGCCGCCACCCCGAACATCAGGATCGCGCGCGGCCGCTTCTCCAGCAGGGTCGCGAGGGCCGCTTCCGTCGGGCCATAGCTCACGGGGAGGATTGCGTAACGCACCTTCCAGCCCAACCATAGCCAGCCGGGCACCCGCGCCAGCGCCTCCACGAGGCGGGCGGACGGGTTGACCGGCACGCCCGGAAACGGGCCGAAGCCGGTGATCAGCAGGTCTGGCCGCATGTGGTTATTGCGCCGCCACCGGCGGCTGCGAATAGCCAAGCTTCCGGTTGAGCCCATCGAGCAGGCTCGCGGCGGCCTCGGCAATGTTCGTGCCGGGCGGGAAGATCGCCGTCGCGCCCGCTTCCATCAGGGCGGCGAAATCCTGCGGCGGGATCACGCCACCCACAACGATCATGATATCCGCCCCGCCCTCGGCCATCAGCGCCGCCTTCAGCGCGGGCACGAGCGTGAGATGGCCCGCCGCGAGGCTTGAAACACCCACGACATGCGCGTGGCCGGCCACGGCCTGCTTCGCGACCTCCTCGGGCGTGGCGAAAAGCGGGCCGATCTCCACTTCGAAACCGAGATCGCCGAAGGCTGAGGCCACCACCTTCTGGCCGCGATCGTGGCCGTCCTGCCCGATCTTCGCGACGAGGATCTTCGGTTTGCGCCCCTCGTTCTCGGCGAAGGCCTGCACCATGCCGGAAGCGCGGGCGACCGCGGGGTTATCCTTGCCGACCGTGTCACGATAGATGCCCGAGACGACGCGGATCTCCGCCTGATGGCGGTTCCAGGCCTTCTCCAGCGCAAGGCTGATCTCGCCTACGGAGGCGCGGGCGCGGGCGGCATCGACCGCCAGCGCAAGGAGATTAGCGTTGCCGGAACGCGCCGCATTCTCAAGCGCGGCGAGAGCGGTGTTCACCCTGCCCGCATCACGGCTGGCGCGCAGCTGCCTCAGTTTCTCGATCTGCCGGGCCCGCACGGCAGCGTTGTCGACCTGCAGGGTGTCGAGCGGCCTTTCATCCAGCGGCTTCAACTGGTTCACGCCGATGATCGCCTGCTCGCCAGAATCGATGCGCGCCTGCGTGCGCGCGGCGGCTTCCTCGATGCGCAGCTTCGGAATGCCCGCCTCGATGGCCTTCGCCATGCCGCCGAGCTTTTCGACTTCCTGGATATGGGTCCAAGCCCGCGCCGCGAGATCACCCGTGAGCTTTTCGACCATGCGCGAGCCGCCCCAGGGGTCGATCAGGCGGCAGGTGCCGCTCTCCTGCTGGATGAGGATCTGCGTATTGCGCGCGATGCGGGCGGAGAAGTCGCTGGGCAGCGCGAGGGCTTCATCCAGCGCGTTGGTATGCAGCGATTGCGTGCCCCCTTGCGTCGCGGCCAATGCCTCGACAAGCGTGCGTGCCACATTGTTGAACACGTCCTGCGCCGCGAGGGACCAGCCGGAGGTCTGGCAATGCGTGCGGAGTGCCAGGGACTTGTCGCTCTTCGGCTCGAAGCCCTTCACGATCTTCGCCCAGAGCAGGCGCGCGGCGCGCATCTTGGCGATTTCCATGAAGAAATTCATGCCGATCGCCCAGAAGAACGAGAGGCGCGGGGCAAACGCATCGATATCAAGGCCGGCGGCCGTGCCGGCGCGGAGATATTCGAGGCCATCGGCCAGGGTATAGGCGAGTTCGAGATCCTGCGTCGCGCCCGCCTCCTGCATGTGATAGCCGGAGATCGAGATCGAGTTGAATTTCGGCATGTTTTCCGCCGTGAAGGCGAAGATGTCCGAGATGATCCGCATCGACCCCTTGGGCGGGTAGATATAGGTGTTGCGAACCATGAACTCCTTCAGGATGTCGTTCTGGATGGTGCCGGAGAGCTTCGCCGCCGGCACGCCCTGCTCCTCGCCCGCCACGATGAAGAGCGCGAGGATGGGCAGGACCGCGCCATTCATCGTCATCGAGACGCTCATGCGGTCGAGCGGGATGCCATCGAACAGCGTGCGCATGTCGAGGATGGAATCGATCGCGACACCCGCCATGCCCACGTCACCGGCCACGCGCGGGTGATCGGAATCGTAGCCGCGATGCGTCGCGAGATCGAAGGCGACCGAAAGCCCCTTCTGCCCTGCCGCGAGGTTGCGGCGGTAGAAGGCGTTCGAATCCTCCGCCGTGGAGAAGCCCGCATATTGGCGGATGGTCCACGGGTTCGTCACATACATCGTGGGGTAGGGGCCACGCAGGAAGGGCGCGGCGCCGGGCCATGTCGAGAGGAAATCGAGGCCGGCGAGGGCAACCTCATCGGTCAGCGGCTGGATGGCGATGCCTTCGGGTGTCTCCCAGGCAGAAGCGCGGGCGGCATGCTCGCGCGCGGCCTGTGACGGCGCTCGGCTCGAAGGCTTGGGGAGGTTCGAGAAATCCGGGACCATGGGCATTCTCCCGCTCACGAATTCGGCTCGATGCATGAATTTTCCAGGCCAGTCAGCAGATGATCGAGGAATGCGACCAGATCCATGCCAAAGGCAACATAACCGCTCACGCCGCTTTCCGCGAGCAGCGCTTCGAGGTCGCCAGGCTTGCCGGCCATCAGCAGGGTGGAGGCCCCGGCCGCGTGGAGGGCCTGCGCGATCGGGACGGCTTCCAGCTGATATTCCGCATCCGCCCCGACGAGGCAGGCGAGGGTGGTGCCAGCAGCCTTGAAGGCGCGGACGAGTTCATCGATATCCGTGCCGCCCGCCGAAAGCGGGAAGCCATCCGACAGAAGCGCCTCGATGCCGCTGGCTTCGAAGGCGTTCTTCGTGAAGGTCGCGCGCGGGGTGAAATCCGCGAGCCGGCCCAGGGGCGCCAGGAAGATGCGCGGTTTTGCGCCCCGCGCGGCAAGCGCATCGGCGCGGTCGCGCAGGGCTTCGAAGGGTGCGGCGAGCCGCATGCCGGGGAACTTGGTCTGGCTCGCGGAAGCGGCGGGCGCGGGCATCAGCACCGGGGTTTCCGCTTCCGTGACGTTCGGGAACTCGCTCACGCCGGTCACCGGAACCGCACGGCTGGCAACAGCGCGCTGGCGGTTTTCGCGCGTGGCCGCGATCTTCCGGGCGAAGGCGCCGGTTTCAAGCGCCGCCGCCATGCCGCCGAGGCTGCCCGCGCGCTCGGCCTCGAGATGCTGGACAATGGCCCAGGTCTTCTCCTCCAGCGTCTCGGTGATCTCCTCGATCGCGCCGGAGCCGGAAGCCGGGTCGATCATGCGATCGAGGTTGGATTCACGCAGGAGGATGAGGCTCGTGTTGCGCGAGAGGCGGCGCGCATTGGAATCCGGCAGGCCGAGCGCCGCGCTATACGGAAGCAGCGTGAGCGAATCCGCCCCGCCCAGAGCCGCCGCGAGGCCGGCGATCGACACGCGCAGCATGTTGCCGTTGGGGTCGCGCCGCGTCATCATGCGGAAGGCGCTTTCGGCATGGATGAACGCGGGTGCGGGCTTCTTCACCCCGCAATGTTCGAGCACGCCGGCCCAGAGGCGGCGGAAGGCACGGATTTTCGCGAGCGTGAGGAATTGATCCTGATCCGCCGCGATGGTGAAAGCAATCAGCATCTGTGCTTTCTCCGGCGCGAATCCACCCTTGCCGAGCAGGCGCAGATAGGTGATGCCTTGCGCGATCAGGCTTGCGATTTCCTGCGCCTCGCTGGCACCTGCTTCATGGAAGGGGCGGGACTCCGCCATCAGGAACGGGCCCGTGAACCCGGCTTCAAGCAGCGCCAGAACCGCTTCGCGGATACGCGTGCAGATCGCAAGCCATGCTTTTGGGATCGCGCCGATGCGCGCCCAATCCGCCAGCGGGCGCATGCCGAACTCGACCTTCAGCGTCGCGCCCGGCAGGTTGCGGGATTTCGCATAGGCCCGGAAGATGTCGGCCACCTCCGCCCCCGCGAAGGGCGGCGGATCGAGCCTCAGGCGCACGAGATCGCAATGGATGCCCGCAAGCGCGGTTGCCAGCGCCTCCGCCCTCGGCGGCAGGCCGAAACCGCGCGCGGTGAGCGAACCCGCGAAGGCGAGGGTGAGCTGATCCGCCCCGCCCTCGAGATCGACCAGCGCGAGGCGATTGGCTTCAGCGGCATCGGGGTGATCCACCGTCGCGGCGATGCCCCAGGGGGTGGCGCCGCGCGCACCGGCGATCGGTTCGGCCTGCGCGTCACGCGGATAGATCGGCTGAAGCGCGATCCCATCCGCGGTGAGGGTCACGAGCTTCTTCTCGAAGGGCACGCCCTTCAGAACGCCATCGACCAGGCGACGCCAGTCGCCTTCGGTCACGGCCGGAAATTCAGAGGCAAGTTTCGGCGGGGTGAGATCGGGGGCATCCATGGACGGTTTCTATAACGCGAGCCTCGCCCAAGTTGAAATGGACTTTGGAAGGGGGCTGATCGCCCTCGTCAGAGGCATGAAAAAGCCTTGCGAAAAAGCCTCGCGCCCGCGCACGAGGCCTTGAAATCCGCCTGGGTCCGATGGCCTCAGACGAACTGGCTGAGGCCCGGGATGGCGCCCACCAGCGCGCCCATCGCGTCTTCGCCGGCCGTCTCGCGGCCATAGGCGAAGACTTCCTTCGAGAGAGACTGGATCTGTCCCATGCCAAGGCCCGCGCCCATCAGCTGCTGGCCCAGCGCCATCACGCCGCCACCGCCGCCCATCATGCCCATCAGCCCGCCGAGGAGACCGCCGCCGCCTTCCGAAGCGGCATGGGCCGCCGCCAGTTCGGCCGCGCCCGGCATGGCAGCGAAGGCTTCGCCCGCGGCTTCCGGCGCTTCCTTCTGCAGGAAGGCGAGGATCATCCCTACGGCCTTCTCGGCCAGAGCGGGGTCAAGCCCGACATTCTGAACCACGCGGTTGATGAGTTCCTGCATCATGATCGATCCTCCCCGGATGAGACGTTGCCGGAGCGTTACGCGATCCCGCCGGGGCAGGCAAGGCAAGATTGTTTAGATGTAAACAAGTTCGGCTGCGCCGATCCCCTCACGCCTCGCCGATGGTCACGCGCGAAGCTTTCGACCAGATGAGAATGGCGCACGAATTTCGCTCGAATGCGATCTTTCCGAAATCAGGGCGAAGCGGATATATGCGCTGGTCGCCTCATGGAAAACGGCTGGAGAAAGACCTTGGCAGACGCGAAGACCATTCTGATCGGCAAGAGCGAGACCAAGTTCGAGGAGTTGACCCTCAAGCTGGCCAATCGCCACGGCCTCGTGACCGGCGCGACGGGCACCGGCAAGACCGTGACGTTGCAGAAACTGGCTGAAGGCTTTTCGGCCAATGGCGTGCCGGTCTTCACGGCGGATATCAAGGGCGACCTTTCGGGCGTCGCCGCCATGGGCAATGCGCTGCCGCCCTTCGTGAACCGCGCGAAGGAGATCGGCGTCGAATACAGGGCCGAGCAATATCCGGTCGTGTTCTGGGATCTCTTCGGGGAGCAGGGCCACCCCATCCGCACCACGGTGGCCGAGATGGGCCCGCTGCTGCTTGCGCGCCTGATGGAACTCAACGAGACGCAGGAAGGCGTGCTGAACATTCTCTTCCGCTATGCGGATGAGCATGGCCTGCTGTTGCTCGACCTGAAGGACCTCCGCGCGATGCTTGCGGAACTCGGCAACAACAAGGAATTGCAGGCCGAGTTGCAGGCGACCTACGGCAACGTATCCTCGGCCTCGGTGGGGGCGATCCAGCGTCAGCTTCTGGTGCTCGAGAACCAGGGTGGCGCGAATTTCTTCGGTGAACCCGCGCTCGAACTCGCGGATTTCATGCGCACGGATGAGGATGGCAGGGGCCATATCAACATCCTCGCGGCCGACAAGCTCATGAAGTCGCCGCGGCTCTACGCGACCTTCCTGCTCTGGATGCTCTCGGAACTCTTCGAGCAATTGCCGGAGGTGGGTGATCCCGAGAAACCCAGGCTCGTCTTCTTCTTCGATGAAGCGCATCTCCTCTTTGATAACGCGCCCGCTGCGCTGATCGATGCGATCGAGCAGGTCGTGCGCCTCATCCGCTCGAAGGGCGTGGGCGTGTATTTCGTGACGCAGAACCCGCTCGACGTGCCGGACAAGGTCGGCGCGCAGCTCGGCAATCGTGTGCAGCATGCCCTTCGCGCCTTCACCCCGCGCGAGCAGAAGGCCGTGAAGGCCGCAGCCGAAACCTTCCGCCCGAACCCGAAATTCAGGACCGCCGAAGTCATCACCAATCTCGGCGTGGGGGAGGCGCTGGTCTCGGTGCTCGAGGGCAAGGGCGCGCCCTCGATGGTGGAGCGCACGCTTGTAGCCCCGCCGGGCGGGCGCGTTGGGCCGATCACGCCGCAGGAGCGTGCGGCCCTGATGCGCGAGAGCCCGTTCCGCAACAAGTATACCGAGACGGCCGATCGTGAGAGCGCCTTCGAGATGCTGGCGGCGAAAGCCGAGGCAGCCGCCAGGGCTGCGCAGGGCGGCGGCCTTTTCGACAATGTGCTCGGTGGCCTTTTTGGCGGCAGCGCGCCGGCGCCGGCGCCCACGGGACGAGGTCGCGCCGCGCCCCGCCCGCAACCGAGCATGGCCGAGAAGATCGCGACCTCCGCCGCGCGCTCCGTGGCAAACACGGTCGGCCGGCAGATCGGCACGGCCATCGTGCGCGGCGTGCTGGGTAGCCTGCTGGGCGAGAGGCGTTGAGGCCATGCTCCTTCCCTTCGTCACCGGGTTTGCCATTGGCGGATCGCTCATCGTGGCGATCGGCGCGCAGAACGCCTTCGTGCTGCGGCAGGGCATCAAGCGCGAGCATGTCTTCGCGGTCTCGCTGTTCTGCGCAGCCTCGGATGCGACGCTGATCGCGCTGGGCGTCGCGGGGCTCGGCTTCCTGATCGAGAAGGTGCCGGGGCTGATCACGGCCGTCACGATTTTCGGTATCGTGTTCCTGCTGGCTTATGGCGTGATGGCGGCGCGCCGCGCGATGGCTCCCGGTGCCATGGCCGTGGGGCAGGGGGCACCCCTCACGCTCAAGGCCGCGCTCTCGGCTTGCGCGGCTTTCACCTTCCTCAACCCGCATGTCTATCTCGATACGGTCATCCTCGTGGGCAGCCTCGCGGCGGGCTATGCGGGGCAGGAGCGCTGGGCTTATGGCATGGGTGCCGCAAGCGCGTCCTTCGTCTGGTTTTTCGGGCTTGGCTATGGCGCGCGGGTGCTCACCCCGTTATTTGCGAAGCCGATGGCCTGGCGCATTCTCGATGCGATCATCGCATGCATCATGGGGATGATTGCGCTGAAACTCGGGCTGTGGATGATCAGGGGCTGAAGCTCTCTACCCCGCGAAGGCCGAATCATGTCCCTCCCTGCCGTTCTCTCGCGCCTGGATGCCAGCCACGAGAACACCCTCGCCCGCCTGAAAGCCTGGCTGGCGATCCCCTCCATTTCCACCGATCCGGGCTACAGGGCCGAGGTGCGGCGCGCGGGCGGGCATCTCGTGGCGGACCTCACGACCATGGGCTTCGAGGCTTCCTTGCGCGAAACGCCCGGTCATCCCATGGTGGTGGGCCATCGCCGCCGGCCCGGCAAGCCGCACATCCTCTTCTACGGCCATTACGACGTGCAGCCGGTCGACCCGCTGGAATTGTGGGAACAGCCCCCCTTCGAGCCGGTGGTGAAGGAGGTTTCACCCGGCGGGCCGGCGATCTGCGCGCGTGGCGCCTCGGATGACAAGGGCCAGATCATGACCTTCCTGGAGGCCTGCCGCGCCATCATCGCCGAGACGGGCGACCTGCCGGTATCGCTCTCGGTGATGATCGAGGGCGAGGAGGAGAACGGCTCGATCAATCTCCCGGATTTTCTCGAGAAAAACACGGCCGAGTTCAAGGCGGATATCTGCCTTGTCTGCGATACCGGCATGTGGGATCGCGGCCGGCCGCAGATCACCTCGTCGCTGCGGGGCCTGCTCTATGAGGAGATCATCGTGCGGGCCGCGAATCGCGACCTGCATTCCGGCCATTTCGGTGGCACGGCGCAGAACCCCATCCACATCCTGGCGCGCATCATCGCCGCCATGCATGATGCCGAGGGACGGGTGGCCGTCCCCCATTTCTATGACGGTGTTCACGAGACGGGCGACAACCGCAAGGCCTCGTGGGAGGCGCTCGGCCTCACGGAGGCGGATTTCCTCGGCACGGTCGGCCTGAAATTCGCCGCCGGCGAGAGGGGCCGTACGCTGATCGAGAAGATCCAGGCGCGCCCGACCTGCGATTGCAACGGCATCTGGGGTGGCTATACCGGAGCCGGCACCAAGACCGTGATCGCGGCGGAGGCGCGTGCGAAGATCTCCTTCCGCCTCGTGCAGGACCAGGACCCCAAGGCGATCCAGAAGAACTTCCGCGAATATGTCGCAGGGATGATCCCGCCGGATTGTTCGGTGGAGTTCATCGGCTACAAGGGCAGTCGCGCGGTGCAGGTGAGCGAGGACAGCCCCGATCTGCGCCTTGCGATCGGCGCCCTGCGCGACGAATGGGGCACGGAACCCGTGGTGCTTGGCCATGGCGGCTCGATCCCCATCGTGGGGGATTTCAAGCGCCTGCTGGGGCTCGATGCGCTGCTGATCGGCTGGGCGCTCGACGATGATCGCACCCATTCGCCGAACGAGAAATACGATCTCGAGAGCTTCTATCGCGGACAGAAAAGCTGGGCGCGCATCCTTCTCGCGCTGGCGAAACGCTGAGGCTCAATCCACCCCGTGAAGGTCGGGAACGATCTTCAGGGGCGGAAGGCCGGGATATTCATCCGGCAGGCCGGCGCGATTGACCCAGATGGGCGTGAAGCCGGCCGCGAAGGCGCCGGCAATGTCCCAGCGGTTCGAGGAGACGAAGCTGATATCCGAAGGGTGATCCGCCAGCGCAAGCCGGCTGGCGACGGCATAGACCGGCATGGCCGGCTTGAAATGGCCGGTCTGCTCGACCGAGATCACCTGATCGATGTATCCCCCCAGTCGGCTCGCGGCGATCGCATTCTTCACCATGGCATGCGTGCCATTGGTGAAGACCACCGTGCGGTGACGCGCGGATTTCAGCCGCCCCAGGACCTTCGCCACATCCGGAAAGGCATCGAGCACGCGATAGGCATCCAGCAGGGCGTTGCGCAGGGCCGGATCGCCAAGCCCGAAGCGTGCCATTGCGAAATCCAGCGCGCGTTCGGTCAGATTCCAGAAATCGGCGCTGCCGCCGCGCCCCATCGCGGTCAGAACCCAGCTGTATTCGAGCTGCTTCTGCCGCCACAGGGCGGAGAGTTCCTGCGCCTTGTCGCCCAGCGGCGCGCCGGCGCGAATCACTGCGGAGTGAACATCGAAGAGAGTGCCATAGGCGTCAAACATGAAGATGCGAGCCAAGGTTCCTCCGCGTGATGCCAGGCCGAAGCCAATCATGGCTTTTGATCGGTTGATGATTTGTTCGAATAGCGCGGCCTGTAAAGCCCGGAGCGATTGACCTTACCCTGGCCTGCCGCTCGTATGGGGAAAGTTTATTCCCGGAGGGCATGATGGCGTGGTCTGAAACCTGGACGTTTTTCGAGGGGCGCTGGCTGGAGGGGAACCCGCCGCTGATGGGGCCGCGCAGCCATGCCTTCTGGCTCGCTTCCACCGTGTTCGATGGCGCCCGTGTCTTCGAAGGGGTCTATCCCGATCTTGATCGCCATGCGGATCGCCTCGTGCGCTCGGCGAGCAATCTCGGCCTCAAGGCCGGGGTCAGCCCGGAAGAGATCGTGGCGCTCACGAAAGAGGGCACGAAGAAATTCGCCGCCGATGCACCGCTCTACGTGAAGCCCATGGTGTGGGCGGAAGGCGAGGGTGCCTCCACCATCCTGCCGAACCCGGATGATTGCCGCTTCGCCCTCTGCCTGTTCGTGGCGCCGATGCCCGAGCCGCGTGGCATGAGCCTGACGCTCTCGCCGTTCCGGCGCCCCTCGCTCGAATGCATGCCGACAGATGCGAAGGCGGGTTGCCTTTACCCCAACAATGCCCGCTGCCTCTCGGAAGCGAAATCGCGCGGCTTCGACAATTGCCTCGTGCGGGATCTGCTCGGCAACATTGCCGAGACCGCGACGGCCAACATCTTCATGGTGAAGGACGGCGTCGTCTTCACGCCCGCGCCGAATGGCGCCTTCCTCAACGGCATCACCCGCCAGCGCGTCATCCAGCTGATGCGCGATACGGGTGTGCAGGTGGTGGAACAGGCGTTGAGCTACGAGGATTTCGCCCGCGCGGACGAGGTTTTCATCTCGGGCAATTATTCGAAGGTGATGCCGGTCACCCGCCTGGACGGGCGGGAATATCAGGCCGGTCCGGCCTACCGGAAGGCGCGAGAACTCTACTGGGAATTCGCCCATGCCGCCTGATCACAGGCTCGTGTCTCAATTCGGGATATTGCCACAATCCTGGCCTGACGATTCCATAAAGGGGAATCATGCTTTGCAGATACAACGGATTTCACGTCTGTGAGCCCCCAGACGTCAGACGTGGTGTCCTCAAGAAGGTTCGAGACCCCTTCCGAAATCGGCCGCGGCAGAAACCGCGGCCTTTTCGTTGGTGCAGCCGCTCACTGGCCCTTCTTCTTCAGCCATTCGCGCATGAAGGCGATCTCCTTCTCCTGCGCGGCGATAACCTCCTCGGCGAGCTTCCTCACTTGCGGGTCCTTGCCTTGCAGGAGCACCACGCGCGCCATGTCGATCGCGCCCTGGTGATGCGGGATCATGCCCTTGAAGAAATCGATATCGGCATCGCCGGTGAAAGGGATGTCCATATCCTTGTGCATCTTGTCATTCGCGGCACGGAAGGCCTTTGTTGCGGCCGTCTCCGCCTTCGCGGTCGGCGCGGCGTGGGAGCCATGCGCATTGTGCCCGCCATGATGCCCGGAATGCTGCGCCTCGGCCGAAAACGCGCAAGCCGCGAGAACCGTTCCGGCCAGGATGATCCGCTTCATTGCCGATGTCCTTTCCTCGTCATGAACCGTGACGGAAGATAGTCCAGCATTGTTTCAGCGGTGTTTCAATGGCATTGCCGACCGTGACGGTCGCCGGTGAAGCGCGATCACCCGCTCTTCCGCTCGCAGGTCGAGACGCCGAGAATGGAATAGGCCGGGCAAGTGCCGAGAAATGCGGTGAGAAGCGGGACCACGCCGATCCAGCCCACCCAGTTCCAGCCGGTCTGGGAGAAGCCCAGCGGAATGGCATAGGCGATCAGCACGAGGCCGACCATCACGCGCAAGGCCCGGTCGATCGTTCCAACATTGCGGACCATGATTACCCTCCATCCAGTTCCATGGAATGACAGACATATATGATTGCATGAATTTGTTTGCAAGCAAGCCTTGAGCTATCTGGCGACTTCCTTTCCGGAGAGGCGCGAATCGCTCGGGTCGTGCCTGGTCAACCAGCTTTATGGAGGCGGCGCATGCGCAATCTTGCTTTGGCCGGTGTTCTGCTCGGCGTCGTTCTCTTGGCCTCGCCGGCCCTTGCCTGGACCCCGCCGCCCGTTGGCGTTCCCTGTCAATCCGCGCGCCATTTCAAGGCCGATACGCTGGTGATCGCCGGGAATTACCTCGGGGGACGCGCAGTTCGCGATGGCGTGGTGGACTGGAAGTCGTTTCAGGCCTGTTTCCATGATGTCGCGAGCTGCGAGCAATGGCTGGGCCGCCAGGCTTCCGTCTATCCGCTGCGGCCGGGTTTCGCGCGCTGCACGCCCATCCGCGTGGGCTACAAGCGCTGAGCGACCAGAGCGTTTTCCGACCAAACAGACATCGAGATCGAATGCATTATCTCTTTTCCTGATCGCATTTTCTTGGCGCGAACCGGTGCCCACCCCCGCCTTCGCGGGGGCATGCTTCGCTTGAAAATGCTTCTCTCTTTCTTTTTTCGCATTTTCTTTGCGCGAACCGGAAACCACTTCGCTTGAAAATGCTCTAGAGCGCAAACCGATCTGATTGAATCAGATCTTGCGCTCACTCTTCTTGTTTTCGCATCCGCTTTTTCCGCCAACCGGTATCCACTTGGCGGGCGGATGCTCTAGCGGAAGCGCAGCGAAAGCCGCGCGATCCGCGCGCAGATCAGCACGATCGCGCCATAGGCCAAGGCGCCCGCAACCGCATAGACCCCGAGCTTCACATAGGCCGGGAGCGCGCTGAACGTTGCGCCATAAAACTCCCGCACCAGAAGCAGCGCCGCAACCAGCCAGATCGTGCCGATCAGCGCGACCCAGAGCTGCAAGGCGAGTTCGCCATCCGGCCTGGCCTTCTTCTGGCGGATGGCCAGAGCGGCGAGGATCAGCGCATTGGCGATCGCGCCCAGCGCGGTGGCGAAAGCGAGGCCGGACGCGCCATAATCGCGCCAGAGCAGCAGCTTCAGGCCGAGGTTCAGCGCGATCGCGGTGAGCGAGGCATAGAGCGGGGTGCGCGTATCGCCGCGCGCATGGAAGCTGCCGACGAGCGAGCGGATCGCCACCACGGCGGGCAGGCCCCAGGCATAGGCCGCGAGAACGGCGGCAGCGCTTCGCACGGCCTCCTCGCCGAACGCGCCATAGCCGAAAAAGCCGGCGATGATCGCCTCGGGAATGAACAGGAAGGCGGCCGTGAAGGGAAGGGCCAGCATCAGCGAGATCGCCAGGCTCTGGTTCTGCGCCTTGTGCGCGCCGGGTTCATCACCGGCCGCGAGGCGCTTCGACATTTCCGGCAGCAGCACCGTGCCGGCGGCCACCGCGATGACCCCGATGGGCAATTGGTAGAGGCGATCGGCATAGTAAAGCGAGGAAGCTCCGCCCGGCGGCAGAAACGTGACGATGATCGTATCGGCGAGCATCGCAATCTGCACTCCGGCCGAGCCGATCACCGCAGGCCCGAAGGCGCGGAAGAAGCGCGCCAGCTCGCCGTTCCATCGCGGCCAGACGGGCGGCGCGAGCAGGCCGGCGCGGAAGGCGGCGATCATCAGCAGGCCCGCTTCCAGCACGCCCGCGATCAGCACGCCCCAGGCGGCGGCATGCGCACCGCTCGCGAAGAAGCCGGCGAGGAGCAGGGTGGAAATCATCGCCAGATTGAGGAGCACGGGCGCTGCGGCGCCGGCCGCGAAGCGCTTCTCGGCATTCAGAACGCCTGTCCACAGGACCACGAGCGAGACCAGGGCGAGATAGGGGAAGGTGATGCGCGTGAGTTCCACCGCCAGCCCCATCGCCGCGCCGGAAGCGGCGAAGCCCGGCGCGAGCAGGCGGATGAAGCCCGGCGTGAAGGCCAGCACCAGGACCAGCAGCAGGCCCTGCGCCAGCAGCATCAGGGCGAGCACCTCGCCCTGGAAGCGGCGGCTTGCAAGGTCGCCCGCTTGCGTGCGGATGCGGGTATAGGCCGGCACGAAGGCCGAGGAAAAGGCGCCTTCGCCGAAAATGGCGCGAAAGTGGTTCGGCAGGCGGAAGGCGACGGCGAAGGCATCCATCATCAGGCCAGCGCCCAGCAACCGGGCCAGAAGGATATCCCTCAGAAATCCGGTGATGCGGGAGATCAGGGTCCAGAGGCTGACGGAGACGAAACCCCGGATCATGGATGGGCGCGGGCTCTCGGCTTGGCGCGCAAGGGCACGGCCTCGGGCTTCTCGATCGGCTCGCCGCCGATTTCCTCCGCCACGATGTAGAGCGGCCGGCGCTTCACCTCCGCGAAGATGCGGCCGATATACTCGCCGATGATGCCGAGGAACACGAGCTGGATGCCCGAGAAGAACATCACCGACACCACGAGCGTCGGGAAGCCCGGCACATCCGAGCCCCAGATCAGCGTGCGCAGGGCGATGCTCACCGCATAGGTCATCGCGAAGATCGAGATGCCGATGCCGAGATAGGTCGCGAGCTTCAACGGCAGGGTGGAGAAGGAGGAAAGGCCATCAAAGGCGAAGCGTGTCAGCTTCTTGAGGCCCCATTTGGATGTGCCATGCAGGCGTTCCCGCACCTCGAAGGGCACGCCGATGGAGCGAAATCCCACCCAGGCATAGAGGCCTTTCGAGAAGCGCGCGCGCTCTCCCAACTGGCGAAGGGCCTCCACCACCTTGCGATCCATGAGGCGGAAATCTCCCGCCCCCTCGGGCAGCGGAATTTCGCCGAACTTGCGGAAGAGGCGGTAGAAGCGATCGGTCAGCCAGCGGCGGATCGCGCCATCGGTCGAGCGGTCGATGCGCTGCCCGTAGACCATCTCGTAACCCTCCCGCCAGCGCGCTACGAAGGTGTTCAGGATTTCCGGCGGATGCTGGAGATCGGCGTCAATCAGCGCCACGGCCTCGCCCCGCGCGTGATCGAGCCCGGCGGCCAGCGCGATTTCCTTGCCGAAATTGCGGCTGAAGCGCAGCGCACGGATGCGACCATCCGCCTCGGCAAAACGATTGATGCGAGAGAGCGTATCGTCGCAGGAGCCGTCATCCACGAAGAGGATTTCGAAAGAGGCGACACATTCCTCCAGCACCGGCACCAGCTTGCCGATGAGCGCATCGATGTTCTCGCCCTCGTTGAAGGCCGGCACGACCACGCTCAACTCCGGCCTCAGCGGCCGCGATGCAGTGCCTGGACCCGTGGCAGGGCTCATGATTTCCTCCTCCCTCGCCGCGCGTTTCCACGCCGCTCCCCCGTTCTGTTTCTGAACGATCTGCGCCATAACGGAAAGCCCTTGCTGCCGGGTCCAAATCACATTTGCCGGTTGATAGTGTCCGGCGCATGAATGGAAGCCCAATGCCGAACGCTACCCATTTCGTGCTGACCGCCGATGATTTCGCGCTGACGCCCGGTGTCAGCGCCGGCATCCTCGAACTTCTGGAGGAAGGGCGGATCAAGGCGGCGGGGGCGATGACGAACCGCCCTCATTGGTGGAGCGGTGCGGCGCCATTCGGCCAGTTTTCGGGCGCGGCCGATCTGGGCCTGCATTTCAACCTGACCTGCGGGGCGCCTCTGACGCGCATGAAACGCCTCGCGCCGGCCGGAGAATTGCCAAAGCTGCCGGCCCTGCTGCGCGGCGGCGTTGCGGGCCTGCTGCCATCGGCAGAAATCGCTGCGGAACTCGAGGCGCAGATCGACGCGTTCGAGCAGGCGATGGGCCGACCCCCGGATTTCATCGATGGCCACCAGCATGTCCATGCCCTGCCGGGCGTGCGCCGCGTGCTCGCGGATGTCTTGCCGCGCCGCTTCCCGGATGCGAAGCCCTATCTGCGCAACCCGGCGGACCGGCTCGCCTCGATCAGCGCGCGCGGACGTCATGCGGCCAAGGCCATCTTGCTCGCAAGCCTTGCCGGGCCATTTGCCCCGCGGATGCAGGCGCTGGGCTTTGCCCTGAATGATGGCTTTTCCGGCTATTCGCGTTTCGACGCGAGGGCCGATTATGCAGGCGATTTCGCAAGCTACCTCGTCGCGCCCGGCCCGCGACCCCTCGTGATGTGCCATCCCGGCTACGTGGATGAAGAATTGCGCGGCCTCGACCCGGCCACCGAAAGCCGCGAGGCCGAGATGGCCTTTTTCCTCTCCCCCCGCTTCACCGAGATCTGCGCGGCGGCGGGCATGCGACCCTCGCGCTTTTCTGAACTCGCCGAATGAAGGTTCTCCCATGTCGCTGACTTCTGTCAATCAGCATTGAACATTAACCCCTGATCGGCATCGAACCTTGACCCCTCTGGGTGCAACGCGAGCAGCCGCCCGGCTGCGCTGGTCGGGGTTGCGCAGCCGAGGCGGCTGCGGTTTCAACTGGCGCAAGGATGGGCGGGGGT
>NZ_JBJTDY010000080.1:0-6811 GCF_046092605.1 Rhabdaerophilum sp.
CTGGGGCAGGCAAATGGGGCAGTGCCCGAACGTTCGGCGTTGAGCCAACAGTCAAGATTGGTCGCAAAACCGCTCGGTCTCGTTCCCCACCCCCCGGCGTTGCCGGGTTTCCGCAAGCAGGCCGAGCAAGAATTTTCAGCCGGGCCGCCGGCGCTCACGCCACCTTGAAGCGCCTCGCGGATCGCTGAAGCTCATCGGAAATCGAGCCCAGTTCCTTCGCTCGGTCATCCAGCGCTCCGGCGGAATCGAGTGACTTCGCCGCCACCTGGTTCACGGCCTCTGCATCGTTGGCGGCGGATGAAATGGCCTGGTTTGCATCGTTCATGTAGTTCGAGATCGAGCCGACTTCGCCGGACATCCGATCCACGGATTGCGCCACGACCTCGACCTTCCCGGCCACTTCCTGCACGTCGTCATTGACGTGGCGGGCAAGCGAGGCCTGCGCTTCCGCGGTGTCGGCGATGATGCCGATCGTCCGGTTGATGTCGCCGAGCACATCCCTGAGCATGGCGAAGCCTCGGGTCGCCTGCTCGGTGCCGGCACGCATCGCCGCCACCCGGGCCTTCACATCGGCTGTGGCCCGCTGGGTCTGGTTTGCCAGCGCCTTCACTTCGGACGCGACCACGGCAAAACCTTTGCCAGCCTCCCCCGCACGCGCGGCCTCGATGGTGGCATTGAGGGCGAGAAGGTTGGTGCTGGAAGCAATGCCCTCGATGAGTTCGGCAATCTCGTTGATCTGATTGGAGGCCGCGACGAGGTTCACCATCTGGCTTTCGGATTCACCGATCACCGCATTGGCGCTTTGCGAGACCGAGCGCCCGTTGCGGGCGGCATGGGCCACGTCGTTCACCGAAAGGGAGAGCTGGCCCATGCGATCGGCGAGTTCCTGGATACGCAGGGTCATGTCCCGCGCGGCAAGGGAAACGCGCTCGGCGCCCTCGCGCAGGCCGCTGGCCTGGCCAACCGCCGCGCTGGCCCGCCCGCTGAGCGAGGCGGCGGCCACCGCCATCTTGCCGGAGGTGGAGGAAACGGCGCTCGAATCCTGCAGGAACTGGTCGGAGAGACCGCCGATCACGCTGGAAGCCTTGTTGATGCGGGTCGCATGCCGGGCGATGTCCGCCTGCACGCGCTGAAACTCATCCAGAAACGGATTGATGATCTGGGCGATCTCCGCCGCTTCGTCACCCGAGGCCGCATCAAGACGACGGGTGAGGTCGCGCTCGAGCTGGGTGATGCGGTAGAGTTCCTGTTGAAGGGCACCCGTGCCGATCGCGGCCCCGTGCTCGGCGGCATTCAGGCCACGCATCTCATCCTCTTCCGAAAGGCGGATGCCGATGGTCACCTTCATCACCCAGAATGTCAGGAGACCCATCCCGAAGGCCCAGAGGAAGGCCGCGCCTGCCCCCTTCGCCTGAACAAGAAATGAACCCATCACAGTCAGCCCGTTCAGCTTCTCGGGCATCGCGAAGAAGGGCACCAGCAACGTGCCGAGCACCCCCGAAACGCCATGCACACCCACCACGCCGACGACATCGTCGAGCTTCATCCGGTGGAGCACGAAATCCTCGACAAAGACCACCGATGCTCCGCAGATCGCGCCGATCGCGATGGCGCCCTTGGGACCGACGGCATCGCAACCGGCGGTGATGCCGACAAGTCCCGCGAGCAGGCCATTCACGAGGCGATTGGTCAGGTAGGTCCCATCCTTCGCGCGGCCGATCAGCATTGCAACGATGCCGCCGAAGGAAGCACCCAGCAGCGTGTTCGCAGCGATCTTGCCCACCGCGCCACTGGCCGCCGCGGTGGAGCCGGCATTGAAGCCGATCCACCCCACCAGGAGCAGCATGGCGCCCATGGCGCTCAGCACATGCGAATGGCCATGGATCGGCAAGGCCCTGCCATTGGCATCGAAGCGGCCGATGCGCGGTCCCAGGATGATGATGCCGGCCAGCGCGATCCATGCACCGACGGAATGCACCACGGTGGAACCGGCGAAATCGATGAAGCCGCTGGCGGCAAGCCAGGGCTTGTTCTCCGTCACGAGGCCAGCGCCCCAGGCCCAATGACCGAAAACCGGATAGATCAGCAGGCCAACGACGGACGCCAGCACGATATAGGCCGCATAGCTCATGCGCTCGGCCACGGCACCGGAGACGATCGTCGCGGCCGTGCCGGCAAAGGCCACCTGAAAAACGAAGAAGGTATAGGTCCATTCATCGAGGCCGGAATAGCCCCAGAGCGTGCCCGGCGACCCGAACAGCCCCATGACCGTGGGGCCGAACATGATCATGAAACCGAAAACCGCGAAGCAGGCCGCGGACACGAAGAAATCGACGACGTTCTTCTGCGCCACGTTGATGGAGTTCTTCGAGCGGACCATGCCTGCTTCCAGCAGAAGAAACCCGGCCTGCATCAACAGCACCAGGGCAGCCGCAGTCATCACCCAGACATGGTTCAGGTGGGCGCGCAGTTGCTCGACATCGCCCGCAAGTTTCGCGAGATCCGGTGGAGCGGCGGCGAAAGCACCGGAAGCACCCAGAACAACGAATGCTGAGCTTGCAAACGCAAAACGGCTGAACAGACGGACAAGCATTCTGCCTCCCAACGCCGGAATGGTTCGATTTCGGAACCTCGCGGCGAGAAAAGATGCAGTTTTTCGGTAAACGAGCGGTGAAAACTGCGCAAGAATCAGCCTAATTTCACATGCATTAATGCAAAATACAATATGCTTGCTGGTTCCTGAGCAGAAATCGCATGTTTTTTCCGTTCTCTGGCAGCCGGATCATGCGCAGATTTCTGGAATTGCCTGTTCTGCCTCAGGGTCGAACACTTCCGCGCGCCGGACTTGCAGGCTCAGCACCGGCCCAGTAAACCGCAAAGGGCAGGTTCGAACCATGATGCGCTGAGCAGGCAGCTCCATGACAGGCAAGACATTGAAGGCGCAGGCTGGCGCGGCCGATGAATCGCAAGAGCTGATCGAGCTGCTGGCCCGGCAAATGCCGATTGTTCTTGGCGCGGTGCTGGTTGTGGCTCCCACGGCGGCCTATGTGCATGGACTGCGCCTCGGCCCCAGCGCGCTGGCCTGGAACTGGCTGATCGCAGCAATCGTGCTCGCCGCCCTGCGCGGGCTTTTCGTGGTGGCCTACTGGCGCTTGCGCAGCATGACACCGCTCTGGATCTGGCGCACCGGGTTCACGCTGGGCAGCCTTGCTTCCGGCAGCCTGTTCGGCTGGTTCGGATGGGTCGTGACCGGCTCGGGCGATGCGCCCCTGATGCTTTTCATCATCATGATGCTCGTGGGGCTCACGGCGGGTTCCGTTGCCTCGCTTTCAGCCGATCGGCTTGTCTATGCCGCCTTCGCGCTCAGCGCGATGGGCCCGGTCGTGGCGCGGTTCGCTCTCGCCGACGACGAGACCAGCCGCTGGATGGCCCTGCTGGGCCTCGTGTTTCTCGTCACGCATCTCGGCTATTCGATGCTGCAGAACCGGACGATGCGCGATCTCATCCGGCTTCGGAACCAGGAGAAGGCGTTCTCGCATGAACTGGCCGAGGCGCGGGACCGGGCGGAGCGCTCGAACAGTGAAAAAACGCGCTTCCTGCTGGCAGCGGGCCATGACCTGCGCCAGCCGCTCTACGCGATCCGCCTGCTGCTCGATTCCCTCGGGAATGACGGCAAGGACCTCCGGGCCGAACGGATCGCGAGCATCGGGGAATCGGTCAATGCGATCTCCGATCTGCTGGAGCGCATGCTCGAAGCGGCGCGGGCCAGCTCGAAGGGCTATGAACCCCGCCTTGCGCCGGTGGAGCTCGCCACGGTCTTCCGTCAGGTCGGCGTGGAATTCGCCGTGGAGGCGGCCAACAAGTCGCTCGATCTCTGCTTCGTGGGAACAAGCCGCTGGGCGCTGGGCGAACCGACCCTTCTCACGCAGATCCTGCGGAACTTTGTCGGCAATGCCGTGCGATACACCGAGAGGGGGCGTGTTCTCGTCGGCGTCCGGCTTCGTGGGGATAAGCTCGAATTGCAGGTCTGGGATACCGGGCCCGGTATCGCGGAGGAGGATCTGACGCGCATTTTCGAGCCGTTTCACCAGCTCGCCAATCCCGGCAGGCAGGCCGGGCGCGGGCATGGCCTGGGGCTCACCATCGCGCGCAGCATGGCCGAGCTGATCGCGGGAATTGTCACGGTGCGTTCATGGCCCGGCCAGGGTTCGATGTTCGCGATCACGCTTCCGGCCGCTGCGGCCTTGCCCCATATCGAGGTGATGGCCAAGATACGGGTCTTCGAAACGCCAGCGCGACCTGCCGCCGGCCGCCTGCTGCTCGTGGAGGATCACGCGCCGGCGCGCGACATCCTGCGCGAGTTGCTGGCGGGTTGGGGCTATACGGTCGTGACCAGCGCCGAGGCCGGGCAGGCGCTGGCTGATCTGGATGCCGGCGGCGCGCTGCCGGATGTCATCGTGTCGGATCTTCGCCTGCCGGGCGCGATGGACGGGCTCGACCTGATCCGCGCCATCCGGGCGCGTGCCGGCTTTCCCATCCCAGCCCTGCTGGTGACGGCGGACCCGGCTGCGCCGAAACCGGAGGAGAACATTCTCGAGCTGCAGAAACCGGTGGGCGCGCACGACCTGCGCGAGAAGCTCGACGAGGCGTTTCAGCTCAGCCGATCCGCGCACGCTCCAGAAAATCCTTGACCGCGCCGCGATGCGTGAGCCCGAAGCGCTTGAAAACGCTGGCGAGATGCGCGCGGACGGTATTCTCGCTGATTCCAAGGCTGCGGCCGATCACCTTGTTCTGAAGGCCGCGTGCGCAGAGAACCAGGATATCCCGCTCGCGGGCGGTGAGAACAGGGCGGCTCGTGCCGTCCAGCGTTTCCGCCTCGCAACTCATCAGCTCTGCCAGAACAGAAAGGATGGCCTCCGGACCATCCGCCTTCCAAAGCACACCGGCGGCCCCTTCGAAGGCCGGCAAGGCCAGAAGATCGCGCGGATCGGTGCCCGTCATGATGATGACCGGCAGGCCGGGGCAGAGGTGCTGGAGCGCCAGATAGGTCTCGGCTCCGCTTGAATCCGACAGGGCGAGATCGAGAATCAAGGCATCGAGAGGGCCAGCCAGCAGCCTCGCCCTCGCTTCGGCCAAAGCGGCGCATTCCTCGACCCGCACGCCAGGAAAGGCAGCCTGCAAGGCTGTCCGCAGGCCTACCCGAACCAGGGGATGATCATCGACAATCAGGATGTTCAACCGACGCATTCGATACACCCGAGTGATGCCTTCCGCGAAAACGACATCCGGGCCACACCCGCGAGGATGATCATCACAAACCGGATGGCGCAATACATCCAGAGGGCATCTCGACGCATAGCCTCGGCGTTGGACTAGTCCGACGCTTTCGCCCCTGAAGCCATTGTGGCGACGCGCATTCCGTTGAAGAAGAGGCGAGCCTGACCGGCGCGGGGGAAGAGGGTAGCCTATGTGGGGCAGCATCACGGATCTCGTCGGCTTCCTGGCCGGCGGCATGACGGTCGCCGCTTTCAGATGTCGCCATATTCTCGCCCTGCGCTGTTGGGCCATCGCGGCCAATCTGCTGTTCATCGCCTACGGGTTGATGCTCGGCCTCGTCCCCATCCTGATCCTGCATGGCCTACTGCTACCGCTGAACCTGTTCCGCCTCCGCAGCTGCCTGCGCGAAGTGACCCACCGGGTTCGATGAGGTCGCCGTCGGCGTGACGCCGCGAGGCGGACGCAGGAACCAAGACCGAGCGCAACCGGCGGGTCATCATCGCCGCCAGGGCAGCCGCGTGGATATCTGATCCGCACCGCCAGAAAGGGCAAACTTCAATAATGCTGATTTCATATTCGTTTCTGGCCGCATATCTCATGAACTATGTCCTGCTCCTGGCGGTGCCCGGGCCGAACATGCTCGCTACCGGGAGCTTCGCAGCTTTGCACGGTTTCACCGCGACGCTTCCCTTCGCGATGGGTATCGGCCTGGGAGCGGCGATCCAGGCTTTCGTCTTTTTCGTCGGTGCCGGCCTCCTGCCTGGTGGCGATTCCTGGGAGGTGATCGGGCGAAGCTTCTCGGCCTTCCTGCTGGCCATGATGGGCTGGCGGATCCTGAAGTCAGCCAGGCGGCTCTGCGCTGACACCCGAGCCTCGGCCAAAGGACCCGCCGGTCGCCTCACCGACCTGGCGGTTGGTTTCGGCACCTCCTCGACCAATCCGATGAGCGGCATGTTCTTTGCCGCGCAGTTCATCGGTCCCGCCGGTGACCTGCCCTGGCTGCCCGCGCTTGCGCTCATACTCGCGACCGCAGTGCTGGCCCTTTCCAATTCGCTTGCGGTTGCGGCGGTGTTCTCTCATGCTCCCATGCGCCGGCGGATAGCATCCGCGCTTCCGTTATGGTCACGCATCGTCGCAGGGTTGTTTGTTGTTCTCGCCCTTCTCTCCGTGCGGCCGATGATAGAGGCGCTGATCTCCGGCTGACCGGCTTGGGCCACCCTCCGGGCTACCGGGCGAAGGCCGGTTCCTTTTTGGTTCGGAGGCGCCGCGAATGAGAGCCCCCGCCCGGGAGCGGGGCGGGGGCTCACAAACCAACCCGTCAGCTCGCGAGGCCGGGAAGAACACCAATCGTGATCGGCGCCAGCAGCTCGCGGATCGAAATATAACTGAATGTCCCTTCCCGATCGGTCTTGCTGGTATCCTTGTTGGCAAACACCCAGGCTTCAGCGGCATTGTCGTCTTTCAAGAAGGCCTCGAACGCCTTGTCATCGCGCAGCAGCGCTCGAATTCTATGCGGCGGAAAGATGCGGTAATA
>NZ_JBJTDY010000081.1:0-15023 GCF_046092605.1 Rhabdaerophilum sp.
GGCGCGCATATCGCCTCCCTCCTCATCACCTTCTTCTACCGGCAGATGCCGAAGCTGATCGAGAACGGGCACCTCTTCCTCGCCGTGCCGCCGCTCTATCGCATCACGCATGGCGGAAAAACCGTCTATGCCCGCGATGACGCGCACAAGGAGGAGCTTCTTGCGCGCGACTTCAAAGGCAAGAAGCCGGATGTCGGGCGCTTCAAGGGGCTGGGCGAGATGATGGCCCAGCAGCTGAAGGAAACGACCATGGACCCGAAGAAGCGCACGCTGCTGCGCGTCGTGGTGCCTGCCGAGAGCAAGGCCGAAACGGATGATTCGGTCGAGCGCCTCATGGGCGAGAACGCAAAGGCCCGTTTCGCCTTCATCCAGGAGCGTGCGGCCTTCGCCGAGGAACTGGTCGATCTCTGATCGGTCAGATCCGGGAAAAATCGCCTGACCTGCGCCGCAAACCTGGAAAATCGTGCTTCATCCCCACATCCGCAGATTGCTTCGCGGGCTGAATTAACCGCGCGGTTACCACCCTCGCGATATCAAAATCCCGGAAAGTCGCGATCCGAAAGTCAGTCGGATGATGAAGTTTCGTATTTCTTGGGGACCGGCATGCACAAGATCTCGACTCGGTTGATCGCCGCCTTCCTGATGGTGTTCACGCTCACCATGGGCGTTGCCGGAACCGCGTGGTTTGCGCTCAACGAGAAGACCGCCGCGCTGGATGAAATCTACCGTTCTCACGTCATCCCCCTGCGCAACCTGAAGGTGATTTCCGATCGCTATGCGGTGGACGTGGTCGATGCCGCCCACAAGGCGCGCAACGGCAATTTCAAGCCCGATCAATCCCTGAAGGCGATGAAGGTCGCCATGGCCGAGATCGACAGGCTCTGGCCGGAATACGTCGCCCAGGCCAGCACGGAGACCGAGCGCAAGCTGATCGGCGAGACGCAGGGCAAGCTTGCCCTGGCCCGCAAGGCCACGCTCGACATGATAGCCCTGCTTGAAAAGGGCGACATGAAGGGCCTCGAGACCTTCATCGTGAAGGATATGTATGATGCCATCGATCCCGGCACCGAGAAGATCGCCGCGATCATCGAGTACCTGCTCGACCATTCCAACAGCGATTACGAGGCTTCCGAACGGACCGGCGCGCAGGCCAAACTCGCCTTGCTCATCCTCACCACCTTCGCCTGCATTCTGGGCATGGCGGCCGCCTGGTATGTTGCCTTCGGCGTGGCTGCGCCCCTGAAGCGCTCGGTCGAGGCCGTGAACAAGCTGGCTGCCGGCGATCTTGACACCGAAATCTTGGGCACGGAGCGCCGCAACGAACTCGGCGACATCTCGCGCGCCATGCAGAGCTTCCGGCATGGCGCCATCGAGCGCGGGGCCATGCGCTTGCAGGCGGAGGAAGAGCAGAAGCGCCAGCTTCAGCGCGCGGCTGAGATCGAGCAGAACATCCGTGAATTCGAACAGGCCAGCGCGAGCATCGTGCATTCGGTCACCCAGACCGCGAGCGAACTCGCGCGGGCCGCCAATTCGATGCTGGAGGTCTCACGCACAGCGACCGAGCAATCCACGGCCGTTGCCGCCGCCTCGCATGAGGCCTCAGAAAGCGTGCAGGCCCTCGCCGGCAATACCAGCGAACTCGCAAGCTCCATCCAGGAAATCGGCCGGCAGGCCGAGCAATCCTCGGCCTATGCCGCAGCCGCCGCGGACAAGGTGCATGAGACCGATCGCGCCGCCCAGCGCCTCAGCGAGGCCGGCAAGAAGATTGTCGAGGTCGTCGAGATGATCAAGTCGATCGCCTCGCAGACCAACCTGCTGGCGCTGAACGCGACCATCGAGGCGGCTCGCGCGGGCGAAGCGGGACGCGGCTTTGCCGTGGTGGCCAGCGAAGTGAAGGAGCTCGCGACCCAGACGACGCGCGCGCTTGATGTGATCGCCGAGCATGTCAGCGCCATCCAGAGCGCCTCGGGGGATTCAATCAACGCCATCCGGGAGATCACCTCGATGATCGAGGAGATCAACCAGGTCGCCTCCTCCATCGCGGTCGCGGTCACCGAGCAGAGTGCCGCGACGCAAGGGATCTCGGAGAATGTGCAGCAGGTCGCGGCCGGCACGGAGCATGCCTCGCATGGCATCTCGGTCGTCACATCGGCCACGGCGAATACCGGTGCCGCTGCCGAGCAGGTTCTCGCGGCCTCGAAGGAACTGGCCGAGCAGAGCGTGATGATGCGCATGCGGGTCGATAATTTCCTGCGCACGGTGCGCGCCGCCTGATCGGCGCTCCCGCTCCGGCAACAAGAAGGGCGCCCGGCGGGCGCCCTTTGCATTTCTGTCGGCTGCTTGTTCAGCGCCAGCGCGGGCCTTCGCCGGAACCGCCCATACCGGAACCGCCCGTGCCTGGCCCGCCTGAACCGCCACCGTGATGGCCGC
This sequence comes from Rhabdaerophilum sp., assembly GCF_046092605.1. Classification (NCBI taxonomy): domain Bacteria; kingdom Pseudomonadati; phylum Pseudomonadota; class Alphaproteobacteria; order Hyphomicrobiales; family Rhabdaerophilaceae; genus Rhabdaerophilum; species Rhabdaerophilum sp. The sequence continues at coordinate 2,431 of NZ_JBJTDY010000081.1, forward strand.
CATGGTGGCCGCGCATGCGGCGACGCTCGGCGAGTTCATCCACGCGCGCCTTCTGGCGATCATCCAGCGTGGCATAGAAGGATTTCGCCGGCTGAACCGTCTTTTCCGCCGCATCCGCCGCCTTGCGCAGGATGATGGCGAGCCGCTCGAGCCGCTCCGGCGCGGTGCCGGTCTTGCCCGCGAAATTGTTGCACACCTCGTCGCGGAGGTCCTTCAGAGCCGGCACGAGAATGGCCGCGAGCTTGTCCATCTCGGCATTCTGTTCGGCCTTGAGGTCAAGATCAGCCCGCAGGAAGGCGCGCGCCACGCCCTCGTAGCGCAGCGGATCGCGCTCGCATATCCGGGCCTGCTGGCGCATCATGCTCTCCGGCCCCTGGCTGCGCCAGCCGCCCGGACCGCCGAAGCGCGGACCCCATTCGGCGATGCTGACGCCGATGCCGATGGTGAGGACCGCCGCACCGGCAATCAGCCATCTGGTGAGCGGCTTCGAAAAGGTGGAGCGGGTCTCGCTCATGTTGCCTGTCTCCCGTGTTTCGGATGTCGCGTCCCCCGGTAAGCAAGCGCCGGAAGCCGGGGTAATTCAACTTAAGGATTGGTCATGTTGCAGACGGTTTCTGCCCATGGAAACCGGAAAACGGGCCGGAATAACCAAGCATTAAGCCTGTTTGTTCATGATGGTGAGGATGTGCCGCGCCCATTCCGGAGGCCCCCATGCTGCGCGAAAGCCTGTTTCTGCTCTCATCCGAAAAGCGGGTGATGCGCGATTTCACGATCCTCCTGCTGGCCGTGGTCGGCTTCGCCTTCCTCGGCGCGCAGGCCACCGTGAAGGCGATGGAATGGTTCGTGCCCGTGGCGCAGCAGACCTTCTCCACCCCGCGCAATCCGGCCCAGGCAGAAACCCGCCTCTACACCGTAACGCGTTCGGTGCTGGATGATCGCATGGCCACCGGCTCCATCGGCCCGATGGCGAAAAGGGAAACCGATTGCCGCCGCTGAGCGGCAATCCGCCTCGTTTTCGCTGATTTTTGCGGTAGATCAGAGATTTCGCGGTTGCAAAGAGGACTCGCGAGGACTATCGCCAAGCATGCATGACGCCGTCCGAGGCGTGAGGGCGCGACGCGCGCGGGGTTCGCCCGCGAAAGCGGGTTCGGCGCCCGCGCCGATCGCGCGACAAAGGCAGGCCCGTCCTTGACCGAAACCGAGACCCAACCTCTTTCCTTTTCCGATCTCGGCCTCTCGCAGGCCGTGCTGGATGCCGTCACGACATCCGGTTACACCATACCCACCCCCATTCAGGCCCAGGCCATCCCGCATGTGCTGCAGCGGCGCGATGTCCTCGGCATTGCACAGACCGGCACAGGCAAGACCGCAGCCTTCACTTTGCCCATGCTCTCGATTCTCGAGCAGGGCCGCGCCCGCGCCCGCATGCCGCGCACGCTGATCCTCGAACCCACGCGCGAACTCGCGGCACAGGTCGAGGAAAGCTTCGTCAAATATGGTCAGAACCACAAGCTCTCGGTGGCGCTCCTCATCGGCGGTGTCTCCTTCGGCGATCAGGACCAGAAAATCACCCGCGGCGTCGATGTTCTCATCGCCACGCCCGGCCGCTTGCTCGACCATTTCGAGCGCGGCAAGCTCCTGCTCACCGGCATCGAGGTGCTGGTGATCGACGAAGCCGACCGCATGCTCGATATGGGCTTCATCCCGGATATCGAGCGCATTGCCGGCGTCTGCCCCTTCACCCGCCAGACCCTGTTCTTCACGGCCACCATGCCGCCGGAAATCCAGCGCATCACCGAGAAGTTCCTCTCGAACCCGGTAAAGATCGAGGTTGCGCGCGCCTCCTCCACCGCCACGACCATCACGCAGAAGCTCGTGGCCACGCATGGGCGTGATTACGAGAAGCGCGAGACGCTCCGCCGCCTCATCCGCGTGGCGCAGGAAGAGGGTTCGGATAACCCGCTCAAGAACGGCATCATCTTCTGCAACCGGAAGAGCGAGGTCGCGACCGTCTACAAGAGCCTGCAGAAGCACGGGTTTTCTGTCGGCGCGCTGCATGGCGACATGGACCAGCGCTCGCGCATGAACGCGCTCGATGCCTTCCGCAAGAACGAGTTGACCCTGCTTGTGGCCTCGGATGTGGCGGCGCGCGGCCTCGACATCCCCGATGTCAGCCACGTCTTCAACTACGACATTCCGCATCACGCCGAGGATTACGTCCACCGCATCGGCCGCACCGGCCGCGCCGGCCGCCTCGGCACAGCGCTGACGCTCATCGCGCGCGGAGATGAAAAGTCTCTTGCGGCCATCGAGAAGCTCATCAACCGTTCCATCCCCTGGGATGAAAGCGGCGACCTGGCCGCCCTGCCGCCCGCGCCGGAAGGCGAGGAGCGCCCGGCCCGTCGCGGTCGTGAGAGCAGCCGCGGCGGCCGCGACAAGGAACGCAGCCCGCGCGGGAAATCCCGTGGCGAGCGCGAGCATGTGCGCACCGCCAGGGAACAGAAGATCATCGATGCCGCCGGCGGCGAGGCCGAGGACGCGCCCCTGGTGGCCGAAAAGCCGCGCCGCGAGCCGCGCCCCCCTCGGGAAGAGCGCGCACCGCGTGAGGCCCGTCCGCCGCGAGCAGACCGTGCGCCGCGAGCAGACCTGGCGCCGCGTGAGGAAGCCCCTCGCCCTGCCCTGCAGGTGACTGATCGCTCCCGCCGCGAGGAGCGCCGCCCGCGCCGCGATCGCGACCAGGATGACGGCCCGACGCCCAAGGGCTTCGGCGAGTTCCTGCCGGGCTTCATGAAGCGCTGAACCAGCTTATACTCGCCTGCCGGCCGCTTCTCTTCTCATGGGTGAACGGGTCGCGGGTGAAGGGGGCGCGCCGTGCCTTTCGAACAGCCCGCGCGTGCCGCCATCGATATCGGCCTCCGACCGCTCAGGCTTTCGCCAGAGCTTCTGGATCAGCCGGGGTGATCGCGACCGATTCGCCGCAGCCGCAGGCGGATGTCTCGTTGGGGTTGCGGAACACGAAGGTGGAGGAAAAGACATCGGTCTTCACATCCATTTCCGTGCCCAGCAGGAAGAGCACGGCCTTGGGATCGACCAGGATGGTCACGCCCTTGTCCTCGATCACTTCGTCGAGCGGGTTTTTCGCTTCCGCATATTCCATGGTGTAGGACATGCCGGCGCAGCCGCCATTCTTCACGCCCACACGAATGCCGAGGATGGGCTTGTCAGCCTTGGCGATTGTCTCGCGAACACGGTCAGCAGCGGTATCCGTCAGGCTCATGACCTGGAAACGACGACGCGGCGCGGCGGATGCGCCGGCAGGAACGGAACTCATGACAACCTCCGGAACGGCGGGCTCAAAAACCCGGGTCGCGTGGGTGAAAGGCCGATGCAAAAGGCAAGGGCCTGTTCACATCAGTATAAGCGCGCTTGCGAAAAAAAGCGAGTGAGGCTGTGATCTTGGCACACCCTCTGGTATCCGGACCTCATGATTCTTCCATCTCCCCTCCCCAGCCTTCGCACCCAGCGTCTCGTCCTGCGGCGCCCTCTTCCGAGCGATATCGCCGATCGCCTGGCGCTGGGCCGCGATCCGGAGATCTACCGCTATCTCGGGGCGGATCCGCGCAAGCTCTCGCCCCTCACCGACGAGCAGGCCAAGGCCTGGGTGGAGAATATCGCGAGCCACCCCGCCGCCTGGGTGATCGAGCATCAGGGCCGGGCCATCGGCGAGATCCTGATCGACAATTTCGTCGAGGCCGATCGCCGCGCCGGCCTGATCATCGGCATTCTCGATCCCGCTGCCCTCGGCAAGGGGCTGGGCACCGAGGCGATCCGCGCCGTGGCCGAATTCTGCTTCGACGTGCTCGCTTTGCACAAGCTCTCGATGCGCGTGCTCTCCTTCAACACCCGCGCCATCCGCGCCTATGAGCGCGTGGGCTTCGTGCGCGAAGGTATCGAGCGCGAGAGCGCGCTGATCGCCGGCGACTGGCATGACGACGTGATTGTCGGCTTGCTGAAGCGGGAATTCGATGCGTTGCGCGGCCACACCAAGGGCTCGGGCGAACTTGCCGGGGCGCAGCTCAGGAGCTGAAGCTCCGCTCCTGATCACCACATATCGAGCGCGACGCGGGCCTCATCGCTCATTCGCGACTGATCCCAGGGCGGATCGAAGGTCATGTTGACCTTGACGCCGGAAACACCGGGCACGCCGAGCACCGCCGTCTCCACCCAGCCCGGCATTTCGCCCGCTACAGGGCAGCCCGGCGCGGTCAGCGTCATATCCACGGTGATGAACCGCTCATCCGAGATATCGATGCGGTAGATCAGCCCGAGTTCGTAGATATCCGCCGGAATCTCGGGATCATACACGGTCTTCAGCGCGGCGATGATGGCGTCGGTCAGCCGGTCGAGCTCTTCGGGCGGAATCGCTCCGATCGGGCTTGCGGTCGCGGCTTCAGCCTCGCGGGAAACATCAGCGGTGTTGTCCATCTCGCCTACTCCTCACGCGAACAGCTTGTCGGCGCGCATCAGCGCTTCAGCCAGCCGGTCGACCTCCTCGCGCGTGTTGTAGAGCGCGAAGCTTGCGCGACATGTAGCGGTGACCCCGAAGCGCTTCAAGAGCGGCTGCGTGCAATGCGTGCCCGCCCGCACCGCCACGCCCTGCCGGTCGATCACGGTCGCGATGTCATGCGCATGCGCCGCCTTGTGCGAAAACGAGAGGATCGCGCCCTTGTTCCGGGCCCGGCCCATGATCGCAATCGAGTTGATCGCCGAGAGCCGCTCCGTGGCATAAGCGAGGAGATCATCCTCATGCGCGCGGATCGCGTCCTTGCCGATGGCGTTCACATAATCGATCGCGGCGCCGAGCCCGATGGCCGGGACGATCGACGGCGTGCCCGCCTCGAAGCGATGCGGGGCATCGCCATAGGTGACGTTCTCCTCGGAGACCTCGCGGATCATCTCCCCACCACCGAGGAAAGGCGGCATGGCGTTCAGCAACGCCTTCCGCCCCCACATCACGCCGATGCCCGAGGGGCCATAGAGCTTGTGGCCGGTGAAGATGTAGAAGTCGCAAGCGAGGTCCTGCACATCGACCGGGAGATGCACCGCCGCCTGGCTGCCATCCACCACCACCGGAATACCGTGCTTCTTCGCGATTCCCACCACATCCTTGATCGGCACGATGGTGCCGAGCGCGTTGGACATGTGCGTGATGGAAATCACCCTGGTGCGCGGCGTGATGAGCTTCTTGAATTCATCGAGCAGGAAATTGCCCTCGGCATCGACCGGCGCCCATTTCAGCACCGCGCCATGGCGCTCGCGCCAGAAATGCCAGGGCACGATGTTCGAATGGTGCTCCATGATCGAGAGGAGGATCTCGTCGCCCTCGCCGATCCTCAGGTGCCGGCCCAAGGCGGAAGCCACGAGATTGAGGCTCTCGGTGGCGTTCTTCGTGAAGATGATCTCATCCACCGAAGGCGCATTGAGAAACGCCCGCACCTTTTCGCGCGCGGCCTCATAGGCCTCGGTCGCGGCATTGGCAAGGTAATGCAAGCCCCGATGCACATTGGCATATTCGGACTCATAGGCTCGCGTCATGCGCTCCAGCACCTGCCGCGGCTTCTGGGCGGAAGCGGCGTTGTCGAGATAGGTCAGCGGCTTGCCGTAGGGCTCGAGCGCAAGTGCCGGGAAATCCGCGCGTATCCGCGCGAGGTCGAGCGTCATGAAATCGCCCTCGCCTGCATCCAGTCGCTCACGAGGCCGGCGAGCCGCTCGCGCAAGGATTCCTCGCTCACGGTGTCGATCACCTCGCCGAGGAACGCCTCGACCAGCAGCGCCTCGGCGATTCTGCGGGGCAGGCCGCGCGCCTGGAGGTAGAAAAGCTGGTTCTCGTCGAGCGAACCGCAAGTCGCGCCATGGGCGCAGACCACGTCATCGGCGAAGATCTCGAGCTCCGGCTTGTTCGACATCCCGGCATCATCCGAGAGCAGCAAAGCGTTGGACGCCATCTGGCCATCGGTCTTCTGCGCATGCGGGCGCACGATGATCTTGCCCTGGAACACGCCATGGGCCGAACCATCCACCACCGTGCGGAAAAGCTCGCGGCTCTCGCCATGCGGCACGGCGTGATCCACCACGAGGGTCGAATCATGGTGCTGATTGCCCTTCAGCATGGTCGCGCCGCGGATCGCCGCTTTCGCGTTCTCGCCCTGATAGGTCACGAACACCTGATGGCGGCAAACCTCGCCACCGAGCGACACCGGCATCGTCTGCAACTCGGCCTCTTCGCCCAGCGTGGCGGCCACGCTCGACAACACCATCGCCTTGTCCCCGGAGAGGTTCAGGCGGATATGCTCGACCTTTGCCTGCCTGCCGAGGCGAAGTTCCACCACCTCGTTCACCTGATAGACGATGCCGGAAGGCCCCTCATGTGTGGCGACCAACATGAGCGAAGCGCCTTCGCCCACTTCCACGATCACGCGCGGCAGGATGCTCGCGGCTGCACCGACATTCTCGGAAAACGCAAGATGCAGCCTGGCGTGCCGGCCCGCCGCGATGCGGATCACCACGCCGTCACGCGCGAAAGCCGTGTTGAGATCCACCACCACATCGCTCGCCTGCCCCATGCCGAGGCCGGGCGTGAGGCCCTCGCGATAGGCATCGGCCAGCGGCTGAACCGTCACGCCAGCGGAGGAATCTCCCCCCTGCCAGCGCCCATTCGTGAAGCCGTGCCGCACGAAGCCCTCAAGCTTCAACGTCTCGCCCGCCACCGCATCCTTCGCCGCGGGGGCAACGCTGCGCATGAGGTTGCGCACATCCGTATAATGATAGCTCTCGATGCGCTTCGAGGGCAGGCCCCTGGCCTCGAAGCGCGCGAAGGCTTCGGCCCGCGCTTGCGCCGCGCCGGGGAGCGAGGCCTTCTCGGCCGCAAAGCGCTCGATGAAAGCCGTCTCGGCCGAATTCCGCATGATCACGACAGGGTTCGCCATTGTGCCCTCACGCCGCTTCGCCGAGATATTCGGCATAGCCGCGCTCTTCGAGTTCGAGCGCGATTTCCGGCCCGCCGGTGCGCACGATCTGGCCCTTGGCCATGACATGCACGGTATCGGGGCGGATATGATCCAGCAGGCGCTGGTAATGCGTGATGACGAGGAAGGCGTGGTCGGGATCGCGATGCGCGTTCACGCCCTCGGCCACGATGCGAAGGGCATCGATATCGAGGCCGGAATCGGTCTCATCAAGGATCGCCATCTTCGGCTCAAGCAAAGCCATCTGCAGGATTTCCATCCGCTTCTTCTCGCCGCCGGAGAAGCCGACATTCAGCGGCCGCTTCAGCATGTCCGGGTTGACGCCGAGCTTGCCCGCTGCCTCGCGCACCTTTTTCATGAACTCGCCGGGGGAGAGTTCATCCTCGCCGCGCGATTTCGCCTGCGCGTTGAGCGCGGCCTTGAGGAAGGTCATGGTCGCCACGCCCGGAATTTCCAGCGGATACTGGAAGGCCAGGAACAGGCCGGCATGGGCTCGCTCATGCGGCTCCATCTCGAGGATGTTCACGCCATCGAGCAGGATCTCGCCCTCGGTAACCTCATAATCCTCCTTGCCGGCGATGACATAGGAGAGGGTCGACTTGCCCGAGCCGTTCGGGCCCATGATGGCCGCGACTTCGCCGCGCTTCACTTTGAGATTGAGGCCGTTGAGGATCTTCTTGCCGTCGATTTCGACGTGGAGGTTCTTGATTTCAAGCATGGTTTTGTTCCGGGTTCTGGGTCTTTCCTCGACGTCATGGCCGGACTTGTTCCGGCCATCTACGACATGGAAAAAGGAAGAAAAGGCAGCAGACGTGGATCGCCGAAATAAGTACGGCCATGACAGTTAGGTTATTGCGGGGGCGAATCGGAATGCAGTTCTGCATACTCGCAGATACTCGCTCCGTAGGCGTTCGGCACACCAGGGAATGGCTTCAAGGCAATCGAAATTTCGCGATCCGAAGCAACAGCAAAAAGAAAACCTGAAGCCAAGCCGCAGTCACCGATGCCGAATCCAGTGTAAATAGTGATGCGATTGTCAGTTTTCCCCTTGATCGCATTCATCGCCTTGAAATCAGCGACAACAGCACGCAAGGACAGCGGGGTTGCTGATTGGGTTCCAGAAGAAAAAGCCGGGCCAGATGGTAGCAGCACATCCTCACCCGCACGTACATAAACCATCTTGCCACGGACAATGATATTGGCCCGTGCCATCCGTTTTATATTGATCTCGTTTTCACGTTTACTGGCTTCTTCAAGCCGCTCGGCGGTAGATTTCTTCACGTCTTGGCCTTGCTCGGCCTGCAAAACTACGGCCATATCCTCAACACAGGTGCAGGCCAAAGCCGGGGTGGCGCAAACGATCAAGGCTGCGGTAGTCAGAATGCGTAGATAATCAGCCATCACCCCACGCTCCCCTCAAGGCTCACGGCGATGAGCTTCTGCGCTTCCACCGCGAATTCCATCGGCAGCTGCTGAAGTACGTCCTTGACGAAGCCGTTGACGATGAGCGCCACCGCCTCCTCTTCATCGAGGCCCCGCTGCATGCAGTAGAAGAGCTGATCCTCGGCGATTTTCGAGGTCGTCGCCTCGTGCTCGAACACGGCGCTCGAATTCTTGCTCTCGATATAGGGAATCGTATGCGCGCCGCATTGCTGGCCGATGAGAAGGCTGTCGCAATTCGTGAAGTTGCGCGCGCCCGTCGCCTTCCTGTGCGCGGTGACCTGCCCGCGATAGGTGTTGTCCGAGCGGCCCGCCGCGATGCCCTTGGCGAGGATCTTCGAGGTCGTGTTCTTGCCCAGATGGATCATCTTGGTGCCGGAATCGACCTGCTGGTAGCCGTTCGAGATCGCGATCGAGTAGAACTCGCCCGAAGAGCCCTCCCCGCGCAGGATGCAGGAGGGATACTTCCAGGTGATGGCCGAGCCGGTCTCGACCTGCGTCCACGAGATCTTCGAGCGCTGCCCCCGGCAATCGCCGCGCTTCGTCACGAAGTTGTAAATGCCGCCCTTGCCATCCTTGTCGCCGGGATACCAGTTCTGGACGGTGGAATACTTGATCTCGGCATCGTCCAGCGCGATCAGCTCGACCACCGCCGCGTGAAGCTGGGCTTCATCGCGCTTCGGCGCGGTGCAGCCCTCGAGGTAGCTCACATAAGAGCCCTTGTCGGCAATGATCAGCGTGCGCTCGAACTGGCCGGTCTTCTGCTCGTTGATGCGGAAATAGGTGGAAAGCTCCATCGGGCATTTCACGCCCGGCGGGATATAGACGAAGGAGCCGTCCGAGAAGACCGCGCTGTTGAGCGTGGCGTAGAAGTTGTCCGTCGTCGGCACCACGGTGCCGAGATACTGCTTCACGAGTTCGGGATGCGTGTGCACCGCCTCGGAGATCGCGCAGAAGATCACGCCGGCCTTGGCCAGCTCTTCCTTGAAGGTGGTGACCACCGAGACCGAGTCGAACACCGCATCGACCGCAACCTTCGCGCCCTCGACGCCCGCGAGGATCTCGCGCTCGCGCAAGGGAATTCCGAGCTTCTCGTAAGTCTTCAGAAGTTCGGGATCGACCTCGTCGAGGCTCTTCGGGCCCGGCGTCTTCTTGGGTGCTGCGTAGTAATGCAGATCCTGGAAGTCGATCTCAGGGTAACGCACGCGCGCCCAGGTGGGCTCCTGCATGGTCTGCCAGCGGCGGAAGGCATCGAGCCGCCATTCCAGCAGCCAGGCCGGCTCGTTCTTCTTCGCGGAGATGAAGCGAACGGTATCCTCGTCGAGCCCCTTCGGCGCGAGTTCGGATTCAATGTCTGTCACGAACCCGTATTTATATTGATCGACGTCGATCTTCCGGACGGTTTCCACCGTCTCTTTCACTGCCGGCATCTCATCCTCCTCATCGGCTTCAAGGACCGAGGGTTGTCCGCTTCTCTACGCATAACCATGCCCGGCCGATCAGGCCGCGCTCACCGCAAATGCCCCTTTCGAGGCAGAATTTTTCACTTTTTCCCGCTTCGCGAGCTGATCGACCACACCCAGCGCCTGATCGATATCGGCAGCGGTCGTGGTCGGGCCGATGGAAAGGCGGATCGCGCCGGCCTTCACCCAGCCCTGCTCGCCCATCGCTTCCAGAACATGGCTCGCCTTCACCTTGCCCGAGGAGCAAGCGGAGCCGGAGGAGACCGCCACGCCCGCAAGATCGAACGCGATCAGCGCCTTCTCGGCGGTCACGCCGGGAATCGCGAAAAGGGAGGTGTTGGGAAGCCGCGCGACGCCTTGGCCCACGATTCGAACTTCCGGCGCGATCGTCTTGAGATGATTTTCGAATCGATCGCGAAGCTCGATCAGGGTCTCGGGATCAAAATCCGCCTTCGCAGCGCGAGCCGCAGCCCCCATGCCGACAATTCCAGGCACGTTCTCCGTGCCACCGCGCTGGCCCCGCTCCTGCCCGCCGCCGGGAATGAATGCGCGCGCAAGCCGCGTTGTGCCATGCGCGAAAACAATGGCACCGACACCCTTGGGACCGCCGAATTTATGCGCGGAGAGGAACAGCGCATCCGCTCCGAGTTTATTGATGTCGATTTCGACACGACCCGGTCCCTGCGCCGCATCCACGATCACGATCGCTCCGCCCGCGCGTGCGGTTTCAGCCAGGGCCGGAATATCCTGCAGCACGCCCGTCTCGTTATTCGCGAGCTGGATCGCAACAAGCGGCCTCGCGCCTTCAGGCTGAAGCGGGCGCGCCCTTTCCAGCATCCCGGCCAGAGCGCCGGGAGAGATGCGGCCATCGGGCTGCGGCTTGATCGGCAGGGCTGCGCCAGCGAGATCCATCGCGCGCAAAGCCGCAGCGATCACGCAAGGATGCTCGGTCTCGCCGTAGATCACCGCTCCGCGCGGCGGATGATCGTCGCCGCAGAGGAAAATCGGAGAGAAACTTGCCTGATCCGCCCCGAGCAACGCATTCGCGGCTTCCGTCGCACCGGAGGTGAAAATCACATTCTCAGCCTCGCCGCCGACCAAGGCCGCGACGCCGGCGCGGGCCTCCTCAACAAGGGCGCGGGCCGCGCGCCCCTCAGCATGAATCGAGGACGGATTGCCGATGGTATCGAGCGCGCGCAACACAGCCTCGCGCGCAGCAGGGTGCAGCGGTGCCGTGGCGTTCCAATCGAGATAGGCGCGCGCCTTGGCCATAGCGGCCGATGACCTCCGAATCCGCCCGAGCGGCAAAAAAACTTCCCTTTTCGCGTGGAATTGTGCTATTCGCACGCGCTCCCAAAAGTTTCCAGCCCTCTGGAAACAATTAGAATAATTCTAAAGTGGGGCACAAGGCCCTCCCGTCAAGAGCCTGCCTTTTTCGTTTTCGTGGGGAGTGCCCCGCGAGGGGCGCGCTGGCCTGACATTCGGAACAGGAAAACCATGCCTGAGGTGATTTTCAACGGGCCGGAAGGCCGTCTCGAAGGCCGCTACCAGGCCGCCAGGAAGAAGGGCGCGCCGATCGCGATCATCCTGCATCCGCACCCGCAATTCGGCGGGACGATGAACAACCAGATCGTCTATAATCTTTTCTATACGTTCCATGAACGTGGCTTCTCGGTGCTGCGCTTCAATTTCCGCGGCGTTGGGCGCTCGGAGGGCGTCTTCGATCACGGCGCGGGCGAACTCTCGGATGCCGCCGCGGCGCTTGACTGGATGCAGGCGCTGAATCCCGATGCCCGCCATTGCTGGGTGGCCGGCGTCTCCTTCGGGGCGTGGATCGGCATGCAGCTTCTGATGCGTCGCCCGGAGATCGAGGGCTTCATCTCCATCGCGGCCATGGCGAACCGCTACGATTTCTCCTTCCTCGCACCCTGCCCGGCCTCCGGCCTCTTCGTGCATGGCGACCAGGACCGCGTCGCGCCGGCGGGCGAGGTGGTGAGCGTCATCGACAAGGTGAAGGTGCAGAAGGGCGTGAGGCTCGATCACGTGGTGATCGAGGGCGCGAACCACTTCTTCGAGAACCGCGTGGAGCAGCTCGTGGGCAAGGTCGGCGAATATCTCGACATGCGGCTCGGCGCGCCGCGCGCCTGAGCAAACCTGGCGCCTGAAGCGCTCCGACGTCATGGCCGGGTTCATCCCGGCCATCCACGACTTGACTGGATCAGATGAGGAAAGACGTGGATACCCGGGACAAGCCCGGGCATGACGGTGAAGCTCTCATCCCGATCCGCGGCCTTCCGACTGTCAATTCCGAGTAGCCATCATGAGCGACTTCACGCCGAAATACGATTTCCTCGCCACGCTCATCGAGCGGGGCTATGTGCATCAGGCTTCCGATTTCGCCGGGCTCGATTCGCTGGCGGCCAGGGGCGAGATCGTCGCCTATGTAGGCTATGATTGCACCGCGCCGAGCCTGCATATCGGCCATCTCATCTCGATCATGATGCTCTCCTGGCTCCAGCGCACCGGCAACAAGCCGATTCCGCTGATGGGCGGCGGCACGACGCGCGTGGGCGACCCCTCGGGCAAGGACGAGACGCGCAAGATCCTGACCATCGAGCAGATCGACGCCAACAAGGAAGAGATCAAGAAGACCTTTTCAAGCTTC
>NZ_JBJTDY010000082.1:0-14064 GCF_046092605.1 Rhabdaerophilum sp.
CATCGTCCCGTGGCGGACGAAGAAGCCCATCTGTTGCTGATCGAGCCGGCTGGCACGCCGAATACCGGCGACGCAGCCACGGCCGCCAAGAAGGCTCAAATCTGATGACCTCCCGCGACACGATTTTCGCCTCCATCCGTCGCTCGCTGCATGTGAAGGGCGACGAGCGCATCCGCGCGGCGATCGTCGAGGAGCGGCTCGATCGCGCGCCGAAAGGCGTGATCCCGGCGCGCGCGCAACTCGATGCTGCCGGCAAGCTCGCGCTCTTCATCGAGAAGGCCGAAGGCGTGCAGGCGACCGTGTCGCGCGTGCCCTCCGCGAAGGAGGTGCCGGGCGAGGTCGCGCGCTACCTGCGCGACAACAATCTCCCCGCCGCGCTCCGCATGGGCGATGATCCGCGCCTCGCGGCCATGCCCTGGAAGGAGACAGCGCTCGATGTGACGGTTGGCCGTTCCAACGGGCTCGATCTCTCCGGCATCACCCATGCCGAGACGGCCGTTGCCGAAACCGGCACGCTCGCGATCCTCTCTGGCCACGAGAACCCCACGACGCTGAACTTCCTGCCCGACAACCACATCGTGGTGCTGAACGCCTCCGATCTCGTGGCGGATCTCGAGAGCGTCTGGGCGCGCGTGCGCAAGAAGGTCGGCAAGGGCGAGATGCCGCGCACGGTGAATTTCGTCACCGGCCCCTCGCGTTCCGGCGATATCGAGCAGACCATCCTGCTCGGCGCGCATGGGCCGCGGGCGCTGCACATCGTGGTGGTCGAGGGCTAACTCGGCCCATGCCTTTTGCTTCGGCCCGGCCCCGGCAGGCCGGACCGGGCTGGCCCGCGCGCGCTGCATATTGTCGTGGTGGAGGGGCAAGCGTCTTCCCGTCATGGCCGGGTCGAGCCCGGCCATGACAAAGACAAAGCCGCATCCACCAATTCATTTACCACGCGCTGCTATGGTTAACCCGTTGGTTTTCCGGAGTGGCGTTCCATCGTGCGTGCGGCTCTCATCCTTGCCGGCTGTGTCCTGGCGTCCGTGGCGCGGGCGCAAACCTTGCCGCCCCCGGCGCCTCCCCTTTCGCCCGCCGCGCCTCATGCCGCAGCACCGCATGCTCCCGCGCCTCACGCGGCCGATGCGCCGGCCGAAAAGCCGAAACCCGTTGCCAAGGCGAAGCCCAAGCCCGCGCCGCCGCCCATGCCGTTGACGCGCGTGGTGGCCAAGGATGATTCCCGCCCGACCGTCTATCCCGGCGCGATCGATGCCATCCAGGATGCGGCCGAACGCTATCGCCAGATCGCCGAGAGCGGCGGCTGGCCCCAGTTGCCGGCCGGCATCCTGAAGCCGGGCCAAAGCGGCGAGGCCATTCCGCTGCTGCGCCAGCGGCTCGTGCGCGAGGGCGATCTCGACCCGGCCCATGTCGATGGCCTCGCCTTTGACTCGCCCCTCGTGCAGGCCGTGAAGGGTTTTCAGGCGCGCCACGGCTTCGCGCAGACCGGCATTGTCGGCGCGCTCACGCTGAAGGCGCTGAATGTCAGCGCGATGGAGCGCTATCTCCAGCTGAACGAAAGCGCGAAGCGCCTGCGCGCGCAGAATTTCGGCTTCGGGCCGCGCTACGTGGTGGTGAACATCCCCTCGGCCTCGGTGGAGGCGATTGCCGCCGGGCAGGTCGAAAGGCGCCATATCGCGGTGGTCGGCAAGGCCGATCGCCCCTCACCCGAGGTGGAAACGCGCATCACCAACGTGAATTTCAACCCGACCTGGACGGTGCCGATCTCGATCATCAAGAAGGATATCATCCCGAAGATGCGAGATGACCCGTCCTATCTCGCGAAATCGAAGATCCGCATCTTCGGCGCGAGTGGCGCGGAGATCGAGCCGACGCGCATCGACTGGAACACCGAGCGCGCCACCGCCTTCACGCTGCGGCAGGACCCCGGCTCGGGCAATTCACTCGGGCAGATCCGCATCGACATGCCAAACCGCGAAGCGGTTTACATGCATGACACGCCATCGAAGCGGCTTTTCGCGCGCGACGATCGCTTCCATTCCTCCGGTTGCGTGCGCGTCGAAGGCGTGCGCGATTTCGTAACCTGGCTGCTTGCTCCGATGCCCGGCCCCGGCGGTGGCCCGTGGGACCGCAGCGATGTCGACGAATTCCTCGCGACCGAGACCCGCAAGGATATCCGACTGAAGGAGCCCGTGCCGGTGATCTGGACCTATCTCACGGGTTACGTGACGCCCGATGGCGTGACGCATTTCCGCGACGACGTCTACGGGCTTGACCAGCTTGCGATTCTCGCAACCGCGCCCGATGAACCGCCGACGGGCGGCACGCCACCGGCGAAGGTGAAGGCCGATTTCGAGCAGCCCGTCCCGCTTCAGGCCGTCCCGCTTCAGGCCATGCCCGCCTCGCCGCGCGTGCTTTACGCCGCGCCCGATATTTCAACGTATCGACCCGTGATCACTCCGCCAGCACGCGCGTCGGCGGGAAGATGATTTCCACCATCGTGCCCTCGCCCGGCTTCGAGGAAATGTCGAAATTCGCGCGGTTGGCCTCCACCAGCGCCTTGGTAAGCGGCAAGCCGAGGCCGGTCCCGCCCTTCGCGCGGTCCCGCCCAACCTGACGAAAAGGCTCCAGCGCCTGCTCGATCTCGTTCGCGGTCATGCCGATGCCGGTATCGCGGATTCGGATCGCGACCTCGCCTGTCGAGAGCATCGAGGTCGAGACGATCACCTGACCTCCCGCTTCGGTGAAACGCGTGGCATTAGAGAGCATGTTGAGCACGATCTGGCGGATCGAGCGCTCGTCTGCCACGACAGGCGGCAAGTTTTGTGCGAGTTGAGTGCGCACGAGCACGCGATTCTGCGTTGCCTGCGGCTGGATGAGCGCCACGGTGCTCGCGACGATCGCGTTGAGATCGATCGCGGCAAAGTTCAGCTCCATCCGGCCCGCCTCGATCTTCGCAAGATCCAGCAGGTCGTTCACCAGGCTCACGACATGCTGGCCGGATGTGCGGATATCCCCCAGATATTCCTTGTATTTCGGATTGCCGAGGGGGCCGAGGCGCTCCTCCTGCATCAGGTCGGCGAAGCCGATGATCGCGTTCATCGGCGTGCGGATCTCGTGGCTGATCTTCGCGAGAAAATCACTCTTCTTGGCATTTGCCATCTCGGCTGCCTGCCGCGCCTCGGTGAGGCCCGCTTCCGCGCGTTTCCAGGCGGTCATGTCGCGCAGCACCGCGCAGAACCGCTTGGGCTCCTCGTCCGAGATGCGCCCGAGTGTCATGAAGAGCGGAATCCGGCCGCCCTTCTTCTCGCGCCCCGAAATTTCGCGGCCATCGTTGAAGACCGAGCGCATGCCGGAGGCGCTGCGCATGCCCTCGAGGTAATCGAGCGCTTCGGCATGGCTGTCGCGATGCAGGAGATGGGTGAAGCTTTCTCCCACGATTTCGTTTTGCTCCACGCCGAACAGCGCCTGCGCGGCACCGTTCAGGCCGAGGATCGTGCCCTTTTCGTCGAGGATAGCGACTCCATCGGTCGCGGTATCAAGGATGGCACGAAGTTCGGAGATATCGGCGCGGGCGCGCGTGAGATCCTGCGCCACGCTGCGCAGGGCCCTGCCCTGCTCCAGTTCCACCGCCCGGCGCAGGGAGATGAGCGTCGCGGGCGACCCTTCCCAATCCACGAGCTGGAGATGGGCATCCACCGGCATGATCTCGCCTTCACGGCTCGTCAGCACCACGCTCTCGATGGAACCGGTCGACTCGCGCGGGCGCACGCCCTTCCGGAAGATGGCGCGAGTGCCATCCTCCGCGCGGAACTGCGCGAGATCAGCGTAGCCTGTCAGATCGAGCAGCGTGCGGTTCGCGAAAAGCGCCTCATCGCCACGCAGCACCAGCAGGCCGATCGGCAGGCAATCGAGCAGGCCCGGCGGCGTTCCGGCGAGGCTGGCCGGGGGCGGCATCTCCGGCGCCCCGGCGCGCGAAGTTTGTGGCGCGGGCATCTCGGCGGGCGGTGGCGCGTCCTCGTCGAAGCGAGCGCCCAGCGCCTTGGCGATTTCGCGGAACGCATTGCGCTCGGTCATCGAGAGGCCCTGCCGCCTGAAGCCGGGCATGGGTTGCGTGGGTTGCCCCGTGCGCAACGAAACGATCTTCGCATCCTCGTCGGATGGCTCTGGGGCCTGCGGGGCGTCAGGCGGCGGCGACGCGTCTCGCACCTGCTCGCGCACGAAAGCTTCCAGATCGGCCGCGACCTTATCGAGCGATGCCGGGTCCGACGCAGGCTCGTCGGTCTCGGCGAACGAGGCTTGCATGCCGCTTTCGCCTTCGGCCATGTCTGCTGCGAGCTGGCCGGGCTGCTCCGGCAAATGTTCGACCGGCTGTTCATTTTCCGGTGCCTCTGCAGGTTCAACGACATCCATCGTCAGAAAATCGGCAACGAAAGCTTGAGCTGGCGTGTCCGCGGATGCCGCCTCTCCGGCCTCCGGGGCTGCATCCCGAAGAACGGGGACCGGCTCGATCCGGGCCTGATCGATGCGGCAATGCCCGAAGCCGGAAAACCCCGTCAGGCCCTCCTGCGTGCTGACAAGCGGCAGGGCGGAGAGATCCACCGGCACGAAGGCCGTTCGGCCATCGACCGGCCAGATGACCCGAATGCCCGAGAAGGTTTCGCCGGCGGCCAGAGCCTCGGTCACTCGATCGGCGGCTGCCTCGTCATGGCGTCGCAGCACATCGGGAAGGAGCTGACCCTCAATCGCCGCCGACAGAACCCCGACAGTTTCCGCCAGCGGGGGCGTGACGCTCAGAACGCGCCCCTCGGCATCCAGCGAGAACAGGAAGCGGCGCGACTGGCGCGCGCCCTCGGGCTCGCCGAGCCAGAGCGGCACAGAGGGAACCGGGGCCGGCGGCTGAGCAGCCGCCATGGTTTCTGCTGCCATGGCTTCTGCTGCCAGGGCTTCTGCTGCCAGGGCTTCTGCCGCCGGGGGGATTTCCTCGGCCGGGCCCTCGGGCATGGCCTTTGGCATGGCCCTTGACATGGGCTCGGCAATCAGCAAGGGCTTCGGCCAGTGGCCGACTTCGGCAGGATTCGGCTCTTCATCCAGGAAAACAACAAGCAGCCCCGGCTGGCCATGGGCCAGGGTGAGGCGACGGCAGCCGACAAGGCGGATCACGCCCCGGAGGCCAACGAAGAAGCGCAGGCGTTCGAGGCTGGGTGCGGAGGAAGGCGCGCCCGCAAGCAGGCTCTCCAGCCGCCGGGTGCCCGGCGCGGAGGCCGGAAGCCCGCGAGCCAGCAAGGTTTCGCGCGGCAGACCGAGGCTTTGGCCGGCCGGCTCATTTGCCCAGATCAGGCCTTCCGTGCCCAGAAGCATCGCGCCATGCGGCGTTTCGGCAAGAAGACGCGCCGCCTCGGCTCCAAGATGCTCTGCCAGACCTTGCTCAAATCGGGTCGCGGACTCGCTTGCCATACCAACCTCTTACGCCACCGCGACC
The DNA here is from genome assembly GCF_046092605.1 of Rhabdaerophilum sp. NCBI lineage: Bacteria > Pseudomonadati > Pseudomonadota > Alphaproteobacteria > Hyphomicrobiales > Rhabdaerophilaceae > Rhabdaerophilum > Rhabdaerophilum sp. The sequence continues at coordinate 5,483 of NZ_JBJTDY010000082.1, forward strand.
GTTCCAGGCCACAAGCTGACCCATTCTGAGACAGCTCTTTACTGTTTTTCAATAAATCGGGAGGCGAGCAAGGTCCATGCAAGACCCCGGTTCCCCACGCGGGAAAGCGGAAACATCCTTAACGCACGGGCCGGAAAGGTGTTATGCTTAAGTCCATTCAGAGGAAGCTGGCCTGAACAAGCTTGGCCGGCGCGGGAAGGAGAAAGACATGACAAACGAACAGCCGCTCAACGTGCCGGATGAGGTGCGCAAGGCGATGGACAGCAGCGTCAAGCAGGCCAGGACCGGTTTCGAGAAAATGATGCAGGCCGCCGACGAAGCCGCGCGCGGCATCGACGAGAAAGCCGGCAACGCCCAGAAGCAGGCGCTGGAAATGCGCCGCAAGGCGATGGCCTTTACCGAGCAGAACGTGAACGCCGCCTTCGAACTCGCGGCCAACCTGGTTCGCGCGAAGTCGATCGACGAGGTCATGAAGCTCCAGACCGAGTATATGACCCAGAGTTTCGCAACCCTGCGCGGGCAAATCCAGGATGCCGGGCAGGCCCTGCAGGCGCAAACCCGCGCCGCCGCGGCCGATATCGTGAATGAGACCCGCAAGGTGCAGGACAAGGCCCGCGACGCCGTGGAGAAAACGGTGGCTGCGGCGAAGGATGCGGCCTCCAAGGCCCCCTCCAAGAAGTGAGGATCGAGCCGCGCGCATGAAAAAGCCGGGTCAGGCCCGGCTTTGCATCTCGGGAATGGGGTTTCCAGCCTCATTCCGCCGCGAGACGGTGCGGGAGATTCTCGCGCTTAAGATCGAGCGCATCGAACACATCGACCAGCGCCTCCACCAGATGGTCGATCATCCCATCGGTGTGGAAGGGCGTCGGTGTCACGCGCAGACGCTCGGTGCCGCGCGGCACGGTCGGGTAGTTGATCGGCTGGATGTAGAGGTTGTGGCGCTCCAGCAGCAGGTCGCTCGCTTGCTTGGCCTTTGCGGAATCGCGCACCATCACCGGGACGATATGGGTGGGGTTGTCGAGCACGGGAATGCCAACCTCGGCCAGCCGGGTCTTGGTGTGTGTCACCTGACGGCGCTGGGCCAGACGCTCCGCACCGGATTGCTTCAGATGCCGGATAGAAGCCCGCGCCGCGGCCGCCACGGGCGGGGGCAGGGCGGTGGTGAAGATGAAACCCTGCGCGGTGGAGCGCACGGCATCCACCACCTCACGGCTCGCCGCGATATAGCCGCCGAAGCAGCCGAACCCCTTGCCGAGCGTGCCCTGGATGACATCCAGCTCGCCCATCGTGCCGGATTCCTCGGCATAGCCCGCGCCATGCCGGCCATAGAGGCCCACGGCATGCACCTCGTCGATATAGGTCATGGCACCGTGTTTACGGGCGAGCGCGCAGATCTCGCCGATGGGCGAGACATCGCCATCCATCGAATAGACGCTCTCGAAGACAATGAGCTTGGGGCGCTCCGGCGCGATCCCGGCCAGCAATTTCCCGAGCGCCTCGAGATCATTATGCGGGAAGATCACGCGCTCGCGATTCGCGCGGCGCACCCCCTCGATCATGGAATTGTGGTTATCGCTATCCGAGAGGATCACGCAATCGGGCAATGCACCGCCGATGGCCGCGATCGCAGACTGGTTCGCGACATAGCCCGAGGAGAAAACGAGAGCCGCTTCCTTGCCATGCAGGCTTGCAAGCTCTTCCTCAAGCGCCACGATGACCGAGGAATTGCCCGAAATGTTGCGCGTGCCGCCCGCGCCCACCGAGCCGTTCTCGGCGGCATCGACCATTGCCGCGATCACATCCGGATGGCGGCCCATGCCGAGATAATCATTCGTGCACCAGACCGTGACCTCGCGCGGGCCGGCCGGCCCGTTCCAGTTGGCGAAGGGAAAACGGGCGCTGTCGCGGGCGATTTCCTGAAAAACGCGGTAGCGACGTTCGCTTTCGAGTGTCTGGCGGACGGCGCGGAAGGCTTTCGCGTAATTGAACAAAGCCAATCAACCCCATGTCGTGCCCCGGATGGGGCAAAATGCAGCGAAGCCCAGTCTTGCCTCTCGCTTGAGGCCTGGGCATTGACACGGCGCAAGCACCTCTCGCGCAGGAAAAAGGCGGAATGAACGATAAGATCAAGGCCGGTCCGGCGGAAAAGGAGCGCGCGGCGCGTTTGGCGCAAGCCCTGCGCGACAATTTGCGCAAGCGGAAGGAGCAGGCCCGCCAGCGCAAGGCGGCGGAGGCCAATGCCATCCATTCGCCCGAAATGCCATCCAAAGGCAATAAGGAGGGCTGACCAGGAGCGGGTTTGCCATTCCGGCCCTCCCGTGGCAGACGAGCGCAACCCGAACAAGGAGTGAGCCTCATGGATCGAATCAGGATCGTGGGTGGAACCAAGCTGAACGGCACGATCCCGATTTCCGGTGCGAAGAACGCGGCCCTGCCGCTGATGATCGCGAGCCTGCTGACCCCGGAGACGCTCGTTCTCGAGAATGTGCCGCGCCTTTCTGACGTGCGGATGCTGAAGCGCATCCTCGGCAACCATGGCGTGGATGTCATGGTCGCGGGCAAACGCATCGGCGAGCGCGACGAGGATGGCGAGACCGTCAAGCTCAACGCCGCCACCATCGTCGATACCACCGCGCCCTATGAACTCGTCTCGCAGATGCGTGCGAGCTTCTGGGTCATCGCGCCGCTTCTCGCGCGCATGGGCGAAGCGAAAGTGTCGCTGCCCGGCGGCTGCGCCATCGGCACCCGCCCGGTCGATCTCTTGCTCATGGCGCTCGAGAAGCTCGGTGCCGAGATCGAGATCGAGGGCGGCTATGTGCTGGCCAGGGCCGGGAATGGCCTCAAGGGTGGCGAGATCGATTTCCCGAAGGTGACGGTCGGCGGCACGCATACGGCGCTGATGGCCGCCGTGCTCGCGCAGGGCACCAGCGTGATCCGCAATGCCGCGCGCGAGCCGGAAGTGGGCGACCTCGCCCGCTGCCTCGTCAAGATGGGTGCCAGGATTTCAGGCATCGACAGTTCGACGCTGGAAGTCGAGGGCGTGGGTTCTCTGCATGGCGCGCATCACCGCGTGCTGCCCGATCGCATCGAGGCCGGCACCTATGCCTTCGCGGCCGCGATGGCCGGCGGCGATGTGACGCTCACCGATGTGCAGCCGATCCTGCTGCAATCGGCGCTGGATCGACTCGCGGAATCCGGCGCGACCGTCACCAGCGAAACGAATTCCATCCGCATCCGCCGCAATGGCAATGGAATCGCGCCGGTGAGCCTCGAAACGGAAGCCTTCCCCGGCTTCCCGACAGATCTCCAGGCGCAGTTCATGGCGCTGATGACCAAAGCGAACGGCACCGCGCGCATCACCGAGACCATCTTCGAAAACCGCTTCATGCATGTGCAGGAACTCGCCCGTTTCGGCGCGAAAATCCGCCTCGATGGCGACACCGCCATCGTGGAAGGCACGCCGGTGCTCAAGGGCGCGCCAGTGATGGCGACAGACCTGCGCGCTTCCGTCAGCCTCGTGATCGCCGCGCTCGCGGCCGAGGGCGAGACGATGATCAACCGCGTCTATCACCTCGATCGGGGGTTCGAGCAGCTCGAGGCGAAACTCCAGCACTGCGGCGCACAGGTGGAACGCATTCGCGCGTGAACCGGCATACACCCCCGCCTTCGCGGGGGAATGCTTCGCTGGAAAATGCTTCTCTTTTTTCTTGATCGCATTTTCTTTGCGCGAACCGGTGCCCACTTCGCTTGAAAACACTTTAAGGGCCGCGATCGCTCCGGCGCGAAGACCGGCCCTGCCTTTTTCGCGCATTGCGGGCGCGCCTTTGGCCCGGTAACAGAAGGACGAGCTCCTCGGCGGCGCGATCGCGGATTCTGGACGACCATGGTATTTCGGCTTTCCACCCAAGATGCGGATTTCGAGCCGCGCTTTCAGGCACTTCTTGGTCTGAAGCGCGAGGTTTCGGAAGATGTGAACCGCGCAACCGAAGCCATTCTCGCGGATGTCCGCGCGCGCGGTGATGCCGCGCTCGCCGATTATTCCCGACGCTTCGACCGCATCGATTTCACCCGGGTTCCCATGCGGGTCGGCGCCGGCGAATTGGCGCAGGCGCGCGCCCGCTGCCCGGCGAGCGATCTTTCGGCGCTGGAACTCGCGGCCAGCCGCATCCGCCTCTACCATGAGCGGCAGAAGCCCTCCGATACCCACTTCACCGATGCGCTCGGCGTGGAACTCGGCTGGCGCTGGACCGCGATTTCGGCCGTGGGGCTTTACGTGCCCGGCGGTTCGGCGAGCTACCCGTCCTCCGTGCTGATGAATGCCATTCCGGCGAAGGTCGCCGGCGTCGAGCGGCTGGTGATGGTCGTTCCCGCGCCGGATGGTATTGTCTCTCCCCTGGTGCTGGCGGCGGCCGGAATTGGCGGCGTGGATGAAATCTACCGCATCGGCGGCGCGCAGGCCGTGGCCGCCCTCGCCCATGGCACCGCGACCATCCGTCCGGTCTTCAAGATTGTCGGCCCCGGCAATGCCTATGTCGCCGCCGCGAAGCGTCTCGTCTTCGGGCAAGTCGGCATCGACATGATCGCCGGCCCCTCCGAAGTGGTGGTGATCGCTGACAAGACGGCCCGCCCGGATTTCATCGCCGCCGATCTTCTCGCGCAGGCCGAGCATGACGCAGCCTCGCAATCGATCCTGATCACGGATGATGCCGCCCTCGGGGAAGCCGTCGCCCGCGAGGTGGAGCGCCAGCTTGCGACGCTCCAGCGTCGGGCCATTGCCGGCGCGAGCTGGCACGAGAATGGCGCGGTGATCCTCGTGAAGGACATGGCGGAGGCCGCGCGCCTCTCGGACCGCCTCGCGCCCGAGCATCTCGAGATCATGACCGCCGACCCGGACCTGGTGGCCGCGGATATTCGCGATGCCGGCGCGATCTTCCTCGGCGAGAACACGCCGGAGGCGATCGGCGATTATGTCGGCGGCTCGAACCACGTGCTGCCCACCGCGCGCTCCGCGCGCTTTGCTTCGGGCCTTGGCGTGCTCGATTTCATGAAGCGCACCTCACTGCTGCGCTGCGGGCCGGAGCAGCTTCGCGCCATCGGCCCGGCGGCGGTCACCCTCGGCGAGGCAGAGGGATTGCAGGCTCATGCGCGCTCGGTCTCCTTGCGGCTCTCGGGAGGGTGAGGCCATGCCCGGCACCAACAAGCGACTGGTTGCCATCACGCTCGACGAGGCTTCGATCGAGCGGGGCACGCCAGACCAGGAACATGAGCGCGCCATCGCAATCTACGATCTGATCGAGGAAAACCTGTTCGGACCGCCGGGTTTGGATGGGCCGTTCACGCTCTATCTCGGCCTGCTTGCAGGCAAGCTCTCCTTCGATATCCGCCTCGATGATGGCAGCCCGGTTGTGGTGCATCTCCTCTCGCTCTCGCCCTTCCGCAAGCAGATCAAGGACTATTTCCTCATCTGCGAGAGTTATTACGAGGCGATCCGCACGGCATCACCCGAACGCATCGAGGCCATCGATATGGGCCGGCGCGGCGTGCATGACGAGGGCGCGGGCCTCGTGATGGAGCGGCTCGAAGGCAAGATCGACATCGACCACAAGACCGCGCGCCGCCTCTTCACGCTCATCGTCGCCCTTTCCTGGAAGGGCCAGGATCGATGAGCGGGGAACGCCGCCCGTCACTGCAGGCCGTCCTGTTCGTCTGCTCGCTCAACGCGGTGCGCTCGCCCATGGCCGAGGCCTTGTGCCGCACCCGCTATGGTCGGCAGATCTATGTGGATTCCGCAGGCCTGCAGAAAGGGGATCGTGACCCCTTCATGCTGGCCGTCCTGCGGGAGATCGGGATCGAGTTCGAAAGCGACCAGCCGCATGTGCTGGAGGAAGTGGATTACGAAGGCGTCGACCTCGTGATCGCGCTCTCGCCCGAGGCGCATGCCCGCGCCCAAACCATTCTGCGCGCGACAGCCGTGGAACTGCTGCACTGGCCGATCCCCGATGCAACCCAGGCCGGCGGCACGCGCGAGCAGCGGCTTCATGCCTATCGCGAGGTCCGCGAGCGGCTCGACCGGCTGATTCGCGAGGAAATTGGCGGTCGCCTCAAGGCGCGCGTCACCGAGTGAAGCGGGCGCGCCCCGCGCCCCTGCTGTCACGGCCAATGCGTTTCCCCGCCCGTCAGCGGGCGCGGCACGCCGGTTGTCGTGGGCAGGCTGAGCGGCAGGCCGCGGCTTGATCGGATGGCGAGATAGGCGAAACACTCGGCCTCGAGGAAATCACCCTTCCAGCCCACGGTTTCCACGGGCTCGACCGGCACGCCGAGCCGCTCCATCAACCCTGCCATGATGCTGCGGTTATGCCGCCCGCCTCCCGTGACGAGCCAGCGTTTGGGCCGTTTCGGCAGGTGGCGCTGGACCGCGATCGTCGCCTGGATGGTGAAGGCGGTGAGCGTGGCGATCACATTGGCCGGCGGAAGCGGGTTCACCACCTCCGCGCGGGCGTGGAAATCCATGCGGTCGAGCGATTTCGGCGGCGGCAGCGCGAAGAAGGGATTATCCATCAGCGCGGCGAGCACCCCGGAATCGATAGCGCCGAGCCCTGCCGTCTCGCCATCCTTGTCGAAGGGCTGGTCGAAGAGATGGCGCATCCGATCATCGATCAGCGCCGAGGCCGGACCCGTGTCGCAGGCCATGATGATCGGGCCATCAAGATAGGTGATATTCGCGACCCCGCCGAGATTGAGCACGACGAGGGGCTGTTCGAGCTTTTTCGCCAGGGCGGCATGATAGAGCGGCACCAGCGGCGCGCCTTGTCCGCCGAGCAGCACATCGGCGTGGCGGAAGCGGTTCACCACCGGCATGTGCAGGAATTTCGCAAGGCGCGGCCCATCCCCCAATTGCCGCGTGAAGCGCTTCTCCGGCCGGTGCCAGATGGTCTGGCCATGAAGCCCGATGAAATCCGCGCGGGAAATACGAAAATCGCGTTGAAATTGGCGGATCGCCTGTCCGAAGGCGTCTGTCACCGCGTTTTCGAGTTCCGTCAGCGGGTCGGTTTCGGCAATCTGCGGGTTCTTCAGCGCATCGAGCAGCCTCGCCTTCAGCTGAGCCGGGTAGGGATAGGACCGGCCGGCCATGCGCTCGACATAGTCCTCGCCATCGGTGAGGACAAGCGCCAGGTCGATCGCATCCATGGAGGTGCCGCTGATCGCACCGATCGCCAAGAGAGGCTTCTGCATCGGGTTCTCCGAGATTGCCGCGACATGAGCTTCCGCTTATCGGGAAAGCAGAGATAAGTCAGCACCGGTTTTCAGGAGGTTTCCGCATGTCGCTTCTTGTCGCCATTCGCGGCTGGTCGCCGGATCCCTGGGTGGCGCGCTTTCGCGCGGCGGCGGCGCCCCGCCCGGTGATCGACGCGCGCGAGGCCTTCGATCCCGCCACAATTCACTATGCGGCCGTGTGGAAACCGGAGCCGGGCCAGCTCGCACGCCTGCCGAACCTCCGGGCGATCTTCAATCTCGGTGCGGGGGTGGATGCGCTCACCGGTGACGGAACCCTGCCGGATGTGCCGCTGTGCCGGATCGTGAACCCCGATCTCACCGCGCGGATGACCGAATATGTCGTGCTGCAATGCCTGATGCATCTGCGGCAGGTCGAGGCCTATCGCCGGCTGCAGGCGGAGGCGCGCTGGGAGCCCATCGACCAGCCGGCCGCGACGGATGTGCGCGTCGGCATCATGGGATTGGGCGTTCTGGGGCAGGATGCGGCGGAGGTTCTGAAGCGCTTGGGCTTCCGCGTCGCCGGATGGAGCCGATCCTCGAAAGCCGTGCTGGGCGTCGAGATATTCGCCGGCGAGGCCGCGCTCGATGCCTTTCTTGCGCGCACGGATATTCTCGTGGTGCTGCTTCCGCTGACGCCGGAGACGCGCGGCATCCTGAATGGCGGCCTCTTCGCCAGGCTTGCGCGCGATGGCGTGCTGGGAGGGCCGGTTCTGGTGAATGCCGGGCGAGGCGGCCTGCAGGTCGAGGCGGATATCCTCGCTTCCCTGAATGATGGCACGCTGAAAGCCGCGAGCCTCGATGTGTTCGAAACCGAGCCGCTTCCCGCCTCTTCGCCGCTCTGGAAACACCCGAAAGTGATCCTGACCCCGCATGTCGCGGCCGATTCGACACCAGAGGCGCTGGTGGAGGTGGTGCTCGCGAATATCGCCCTGCATGAGCGCGAGGGGCGACTGAACGATGTGGTCGATCGCCGCGCGGGCTATTGAGGATGGCCGGCGAGCCCGTTCTCGGCCGATAGCATCTGCGCCATGCTCCGCCTCGAAACTGGAATGCCGGGCCGTCGGCTCGCGTTCCAGCGGATCGGTTCTCGCCATCAACCTGAACCGAACACCCGATTGTCGCAAGCTTCGAGCCTTCAGATGACGATTGTGAGCGCCTTTGCCGCGCGAGTGACCGCCGTATAGAGCCAGCGCGCGCGATGTTCGCGGAAGGCGAAGCTCTCGTCGAACAGCACCACCTTGTCCCATTGAGACCCTTGCGCCTTGTGCACCGTGAGCGCGTAGCCATAATCGAATTCATCGGTATGC